>JAVBJR010000093.1:0-31351 GCA_031546965.1 Dysgonomonas sp. | reverse complement strand
GAGACCTTGGTTTGCATATCGTAATCAAAAAACCGCGAAGTTTTCTTTACAAGATACTAAAAATCAAGGTCTTTTCCTAATATTTTACCACTAATGTATTGATTATTACAGAATTGTATTTTTTGTCATGTACTTAGATTTTTTTTCTAAAAAGACTTAATAATTTCATAATTAATACCTATATTTGGGTAACCTGATATTCTAATAGATTCAATCTATTAGAAATCGGCTATAGTAAGAACACCAATCTTTATAAATTGTTAAATAGAAAATCATCATTAAACATTTTGTATTCATACTCTGTTTTAAGAATCGTGCTATAAATAATAGATTTTTAACTTAATACAATTCTGCGATGAAGACAAGTAATACTAGAAAAATAAACGAAGGAGACATCCTGTTCAGTGTCGATCCTCAAAAGTTGGTTATTGCAACAACAAATGTAAGAGAAGTCAAAAATGGCTATGGGAAAATTTCTGTTAAGAACGTTTCTTCCGCTCAAGAACAGTCGATCCCTGTAGATCGTTTTCCTGCTGAATGCAACGGTATTCTATTCTTTCAGACTAAAGATGAAGCAGAGGAATTTATCAAAACACAGATCGGAATTTAAACATACCAAACAATGCCTCTTAATGATACTTGAGAGGCATTGTTTTATTTGCAAATACTAATTTTTTCTTCTTAGATTCTGCTTGCCTATCTCTTCGTATTCCTGATTTAAAGTCTTACCTTTGCCCGCTTAAATAAAATAAAGAGGCTATGAAGGGTAATGAAAAGGGTTCTGTATTTTCAATTTTGATTTTGCTGGGTGTATCGCATATGTTTAACGATACGTTACAAAATTTGGTACAGGCTGTGTACCCGATGATTAAAGCATCGTTGGTGCTAAATTTTAGCCAAATTGGTATTATTACCTTGGTATATCAGATGTCAGCATCTATATTTCAACCTATTATAGGAGCATATACCGATAAAAAACCGCAACCATACTCTCTACCTATTGGGATGACATTTAGCATGATAGGGATATTGTCTTTGGCTTTTGCATCCGATTTTACGCATGTGCTGTTTGCCGTCTTTTTTTCGGGAATCGGATCATCTATATTTCATCCCGAAGCTAGCCGACTGGCACATATGGCATCGGGCGGGAAACGTGGGCTTGCACAGTCAATATTTCAAGTAGGAGGTAATTTTGGTGGATCTTTGGGACCTCTTTTGGCAGCGCTTCTGATAGCTCCTTATGGACAAAAAAATATAGCATGGTTTTCTATCGTGGCTTTTGTTGCTATTGGTGTAATGTTGTACATAAGTAAATGGTATAAACATCGTTTGCTGTATATCAAAGCCAACTCGATGCCTAAAGACCAAGCCAAAGATGCAAAAAAAGCACCTGTTCTTACAAAGAAAATCGTGTTTTCATTGGGTATTTTATTGTTGCTTATTTTTTCTAAATATGTGTATATGTCGAGCCTTACAAGCTTTTATACATTCTATCTGATTGAAAAATTCGGTGTAAGTATCGGCGAATCACAAGTATATTTGTTTATCTTTTTATTTGCCGTAGCTGTCGGAACAATCATGGGAGGTCCTATCGGTGATAAATTCGGGCGAAAATATGTTATTTGGTTTTCTATATTAGGAGCAGCTCCTTTTGCCCTTATTATGCCTTATGCCGATTTGATGTGGACTTGTATCCTTAGTGTTATAATCGGTTTGGTTTTGTCATCAGCATTTTCGGCGATTTTGGTTTATGCTCAAGAACTTCTCCCCGGAAAAGAGGGTCTTATCGGGGGCTTATTCTTTGGCTTAGCTTTTGGTATAGCGGGAATATCATCAGCAGTTTTTGGGAAAATGGCTGATACACATGGCATAGAATATATTTACCATATAGCCGCATTTATGCCTCTTATTGGATTAATTGCCGGATTGTTACCTAATCATGTAAAAAAAAAGGAGATAGATTGATGTAATTTGCTATAGAATCATGGAAGATGCCTAAAAAAATATCCCTGCTTCGAGGACACCCGTAGGGGCGTATTGCATACGCTCGGTATTTTTTTATTCTCGGGCGTATGCAATACGCCCCTACAGTCTTCGATAAAAAATGAATCAATTTTTCATGTGTTTGCCTTGGTAATAGACCTTAAAAATTCATTCTTATTTAAAATAATTATAAATAATAAAGAAGATTGTCAGCAAAAATGAGCATCTTTGTACTCTCTAAAAATGATGTGAAAACATGTTTCTATCTGACCTCAAGACCGGGGAGATTGGTGTTATTGTAAAAGTAAATGGCAGTGGAGCCTTTCGGAAACGAATTCTAGAAATGGGATTCATTAAAGGAAAAGCAATAAAGGTCATTTTAAATGCTCCTCTCAAAGATCCGATTAAATATAAAATAATGGACTATGAGGTTTCGTTGCGACGAAGCGAAGCCCAGTTGATCGAAGTAATATATCCCAAAGATAAAGTTGAAAAGAAACCTTTAGTTGAAGAAAAGTATTCTTTCGAAAATAATTATGATTGCGAAGAAAGTATTCTCAAAAAGGATACCAATGGAATCAAACAGATAACTATTGCATTGGTTGGAAATCCTAATGCAGGAAAAACCTCCTTGTTTAATATTGCATCAGGATCTCACGAACATGTAGGTAATTATGGTGGGGTAACTGTTGATTCTAAGGAAGGAAATTTTAAACACAACGGATATAAGATCAAAATTATAGACTTGCCCGGTACATATTCTATTTCGGCTTATACCCCTGAAGAGTTGTATGTACGCAAATTTTTGATCGAAGAAAAGCCCGATGTCGTAATTAACGTTGTGGCTGCATCAAACTTAGAGCGTAACTTATACCTCACTACCGAGTTGATAGACATGGAGGTTCCGATGGTCATAGATTTGAATATGTATGACGAACTTCAAGAAAGCGGAAGCGAATTAGATCACCTTAAACTATCCAAATTACTGGGTATCCCCATTGTGCCTACTGTTTGCCGATCGGGTGCCGGTATTCCCGATTTGTTTGATGCTGTTATTCGGGTGTACGAAAATAAAGAGCCTGTGGTGCGCCGAATCAAAATATACTATGGCAATACTCTCGAAAATTCTATTAGCAAAACCAACATTTTATTAGATAAGGAAGAAGGCATAAATAATGTCTTTCCTACCCGATATCTTTCTATCAAATTATTGGAGAAAGATGCCGAAGTAGGCAGATACATAAAACATACTTATCAAACTGCTGATACTATTCTGCAAGCAACTTCGCACGAAATAAAAAATATCGAAAGTATCCTTCAAGAAGATACCGAATCGGCTATAACCAATGCCCGCTATGGTTTTGTTTCAGGAGCATTAAAAGAGACATTCAAAGAGAAATTAAGAGAATCGGACTCTACACGTATTATTGATGCCGTTGTCACCCATAAATACTTGGGATTTCCCTTATTCTTTTTATTTATGTGGATCATGTTCGAATGCACATTCCGTTTAGGTAATTATCCGATGGAATGGATAGAATCGGGTGTAGAATGGCTGGGAAACATGCTACGTAACTATATGTCCGATGGAATACTTAAGGACTTGCTGGTCGACGGTATTATCGGCGGAGTAGGCGGGGTGATTGTTTTTCTTCCCAATATAGTGATACTGTATGCCTTTATTTCATTTATGGAAGATTCGGGCTACATGGCTCGTGCTGCATTTATAATGGATAAGGTAATGCACAAGATGGGATTGCACGGAAAATCTTTTATCCCTCTCATTATGGGATTTGGGTGTAATGTTCCTGCCATATTGGCTACACGCACCATCGAAAGTCGCAATAGCAGGATGATAACAATGCTTATCAATCCGTTTATGTCATGTAGTGCCCGTTTGCCCGTTTATTTACTTTTTGTAGGGGTGTTTTTCAAATCCAATGCAGGAGTGGCACTATTTGGTCTCTATATAATAGGCATACTTTTGGCTGTAATATCGGCACGCTTGTTTAAACGTTTTTTATTTGCAGGCGAAGATGCACCTTTCGTAATGGAACTTCCTCCCTATCGTGTACCCACTATTAAATCGGTTTTCAGGCACATGTGGGATAAGTCGAGGCAATATCTCCGCAAAATGGGTGGTGTTATACTTATAGCTTCCATTATTATTTGGTTTTTAGGATATTTTCCTCAAAATAGTACAGAGAATCAGCATATAAATTCTAAGATAGAGCAAATAGAAAAAAACTTTGCAAGCGGATCGATAACTCAAGACGTTAGAGATATACAAGTACAAGAGCAAGATGCTTTACTCATTACAGATCATACCGAATACTCTTATATAGGTCGTCTAGGTAAATTTATAGAACCTGTTATGAGACCTTTGGGTTTCGACTGGAAAATTAGCGTAAGCTTACTTACCGGAAGTGCAGCAAAAGAAGTAGTAGTAAGTACATTAGCCGTTTTATATACCGGAAATTCGGACGAAGACCAATCCTCCTTGCAAGATCGCTTGTTAAACAGTACAAATGCAGAAGATGGTACAGCTACTTTCACGCCATTGGTAGTGATTAGTTTACTATTGTTTATTCTGATATATTTTCCTTGTATTGCAACTATTGCAGCCATTAAGGAAGAATCGGGATCGTGGAAATGGGGCTTGTTCAGTATTGTATATACTACCCTGTTGGCTTGGTTTATATCATTCGCCGTATTTCAGATAGGAAGCCTGTTTTTGTGAAGATACTGAACGTTATATGATGATTATTTGTTTTATTTTTAGAGTAAAATATAGATTATGATACAAGAAATAATTGTGGCAATAATAGGACTATTGGTTGCAGGAATCATAGCCTATAAAATCTATTTGTTTTTCTTTGAGAAAGATAAATCAGGGGGGGGGAGCGGGTGTTCAAACTGCCATTGCAATGTTCCTAAAAATTCAAATAAGTGCTAAAAAGCTTGCATATTTCAAGAAAAAATTGTATTTTTGAGATACAATTAAGAACAATAAGGAGAGGAGTCTTCTTTAAAATATTGAGTCGTACTGGTCGATTGGGAAACTCATCAATTACATACGAATTCCGAGACAAGCTTCTCTATTCTAATGGCGGGTCACATCTTTCGGGATTGCTTTAGGCACAGTGAATTACAAAGGAATGGAGGCACTCAAATCCTGTTTAACGGAGTTTCGTCTTTATCCATCGGTACGGCTCTCTCATACTAAAAGGTAGATCATTTTATATGGTCTGCCTTTTTTTAGCTAAAAGTAATCTGAATATAGGATAGGCACGCAGAATACACAGAATGTACAGATTTTATATTTTTAGATATTTCTCATAATGAGGTATTTATTTTTTTTTAAAAAACTGTGATTATCTGTTTTTCGTGTGTTTTCAGTGCTCTTATATGCTCCTATAAAGAAATTTTAAAACACAATAACTATGAATATTAGTATCAGAAAAACTTCAGAAAAAGATATTCTGGCAATATTTAATCTCATTAAAGAATTTGCAACCTATTTAGGAAAATCCGATAAAGTGAAAACAAGTATGGAGGACCTCAAAAGAAATAAAGACAGTTATCATTGTTATCTTGCAGAGAATGACAAAGGCGAAGCTATAGGGTACGCATTGTACTGTTATACTTACCACACGTGGTCGGGCAAGGCTATTTATTTAGACGATTTATATGTAAAAGAAGAATACAGACGGTTTTCGGTGGGTACTATGCTAACATGTGCACTGATGGACTTAGCCCGACAAACAAATTGTAAATCGCTTCAATGGGAAGTACTCAATTGGAATAAAGAAGCTATAGCCTTTTATAAAAAGTTGGGAGCAACCGTTGGGGATGATAATTTGAACTGTAACTACGAAATTAGATAGACATCACCGAGGTGGAAGACTCCTTTGTACAAACATACATATCGATTAGAGGGTGGGCGACAGTGTCTCAACTTTACGAAATAGCCCACGCCGTTTGAGAATTTTATTTATCTCTGCAATTAAATTTTTAGTGGTTGTATTATTGGTATCCACAGCAATGCTATTGTTTCCATATGGCTGATATTTATCGATATTAGTCACAGAAAATAATCCCACAGTTGGCGTTTGAGAGGCATTTGCCAAGTGCATCATACCACTATCTCCCCCAATAAACGCTTCAGTATTTGCTATTAACGCTCCGATTCCGCGAATATCCTTACTATAAAATGTAGGAACTTTAAAACCTATTTGAGAAACATTTTCGATAGGTAAAACTTCTAATATATTATACATTGGTTCGTATTCGGCTTTAATCCTTTCATACGTATTAATCCACCACTCCTTTGAATAGCATTTTTCTCCGGTTGCAAAAGTATATAAGCAGATAGTTTTTTTCTTAGGGTCAACTATAGCATCTAACACCTCTTTGCCTTTTATTATTTCATCTGTACTTAGTTTAAGATCTAACAACGGAATGGGTTTATCTGTTTGGGTTAAGCCCAATCGGCTCAAATATTTTCTGAGATTATAAATCGGAAATTTGGCAATATGATAGTAGTCATCAAACTTACCTTGAAGTTCTTCATCAACATCATTGAAAAATTTTAATCGACCTTTTGAAAATTGTGTAGAGAGCCTTCCCGACGAAGAGTTCTTATCTACATTAATGACCATGTCGTAATGGTATCTTCTTAAAGAAATCCACACTTTAAAGTAGCTAATAAGTTCTTTAAAAGGCTTTTTAGGCAACTTAATTATTCGATCTTGATCTACATTTTTATAATTTTTAAATAAAACAGGAGATAAATCACCTCTTACAAATAAATCGATTTTACAATTTGGAAAAATTATGGAAACCTCTTCTACTAATGGCATTACGAGCAATTGATTTCCTAATCGACTATTTGGTCTGCAAATCAAAACACGTTGGATAGTCTTGTTATTCCAATCTATTCTTTGATTCGTGTCCGAACATCCAATGTTTTTAGTTAAGCAATACATTATAGCTCTTCTTATACTGTTAATTCTACTACCAAGACTCATACTTCTATTTTTTTTCACGCTACGAAAATTAAACAAGTATAGATGCACTTATGTTTAGATGTTTTTTTTTGATATCTTTATGAAAATGTTTACCGTTGTGAATTAAATTAGAAGTCACCAATTTCTATTGTTTTTGTATAATTTGATTTATCAGACATCTTTATTGCATCATATTTGTTATAAAAGAATAATTGGTAATCACCTAATGATATAAGTTATGAAGGAATTTGAAAAAATGCTTAATCAATTGAGAGATTCATCAGGTGAATTAAAATCTAATATGCACCTCTTGAATGAAATGGTTCCTGTGGAAGAACAAATGAAGTATTTTGAATATTCAAAGTATATACAATCTACAAAAGACAATTCAGCACTCGATCGCAACTATTTAATTGCAAGGCTTTTTACACCGGAAATAGATATCGAAGACAGGCGTTATTACCTGTCGGCACTAGCCGGAATTGTGGATGTAGCAGCATATCGAGCCCTCGAAACATATCACAGTAGCCCCCTAGAGACAGGACTGACTAATTGGTCTGCAATGGCGTTAGCCGAAAGCAAAATGTTACTGGATACCGAATTGTCGGGCGAAAAACAGTTTTTTGTATCTACAGGCTTAGGAGGTAAGGATGGAAAGCTTCGTTATTTTTCGGTTGTGGCATCTTATGACCGTTCTGACTTCAATGATTTTCAAAAAGAGACTTTATTGAGAGAATTGCAGTTTGCATTCAAAACTCATAACATTGAAGTTGAAAGTATCGAAATAAAACATAACTATTTAAAAATGTTTATTTTGTGTGGTCTCAATCAAGATGGTCATGAGTGTATAGACAATGCAATAAATGAGTGCAACGAAATGGGACATTTTGTTGATAACAAGTTTTTACTGACCAACGTAAAACAAATAAAAGATTCGGAAATAGAAATACTTCTAAAGCAAAAGAACTCTAATTCTAGGGACAAATAATCATCATTTGTGTCCCGACATTTGTTCTCCATCATTATTTCTTAGTCGACTGAAGATCGCCGAAGCCAATAACGTAATTATGCCTAATATCAAGAATGTGCATCTGAATGACGATTCTACATTGCCATGAGTTAACCAGTCTGCTGATTCGGTACTGCGCAAAATTAAAGCACCTACCGACACACCAAAACTCATAGACAATTGTTGGGTAATGGCTAAAAGGCTATTACCTCCGCTGGCAACATCAGGAGTTAGATCTGCCAACGAAATAGTGTTCATAGACGACATTTGTATCGAATTTACAGCCCCATACATAGCAAGTATAGGTATCAGCAAATAAAGTGGTGTAGACTTATCGGGTAGGGCAAACATGGCTATGATACATCCCAAAATAATGGTGTTTCCCATCAATATTTTTTTGTAACCAAACCTATGTACCAATCTAACTACTTGTGATTTAGCTATGATAGTGGAAATAGCAGACACCATCATAATCATACCCGATTCGGTGGATGTGTGCAAAAATGCAATTTGCAACATTTGAGGGAGAAGAAATGGTACGCTGCCGATACCCAACCGGGTAAATAGATTGCCTATTAATCCGATCCTTAAAGTTCTGATAGAAAATAAATTAAAATTGATCAGAGGGTAGTTGATTCTTCGGGAATATAAAATATACAATCCGCCAAATAGTAGAGCCGATCCGAGTATACCGAATATTACCCATCGGGACATAGAACTGCCTTCGCCAACTTCGAGAAATAATGATAGTGCTATGAGTGCAGATGAGAATAAAAAGAACCCGACAAGATCAAAATTTTTGCCTCCTCTCGTAAAGTTAGGCATTACATATTGTGCAAACACCAAACCCACAAGCCCAATCGGGATATTAATCAAAAAAATCCAGTGCCATGTTGATACATCCACAATCCATCCACCTAGTAATGGACCAATAAGCGGACCTACCAGTCCCGGCATGGTAACAAAGTTCATCACACTCAACAATTTACTTTTGGGATAGGCATAAAGAAGTGCTAAACGTGATACCGGAACCATCATCGAACCTCCAATTGCTTGCAGTATACGAGAATACACCAAAAAAGAATATGACGTAGATAAAGCACAAGCCAGCGAACCCAATGTAAACAGAAAAACGGCAATACTAAAAATCCGCTTTGTTCCATACCTGTCAGATAACCAACCACTCACAGGAATCAATAAGGCAAGAGTGAGAGCATAACTAACCACTACAGCTTGCATAGATAGGGGCGAGTGATTGAGATCTCTGGCTATTGTAGGAAGTGCTGTGTTTAAAATTGTAGCATCCAACGATTGCATAAACATAGCCATAGCCGCTAACCATGGTAGTTTGGGCGAAATTTGGAGTGTTTGAGTACTATTGTCAGAGGGCATATATTTGATGCGTTTTAACCTAAATCTTGGAGCTTGCAGCATTTATGCTGCTCTTTTGCGATAACAAAATTACTACTTATTAGATTAAATCCGGTACATTTTATATGCAAATGTCGATAATTTATAGCACCTTTGTATACGAAACAGGTAAAAATATGTCATATTCAGTAATTAGGTATTCAGCAGTACCTCTTTTTATTTCGCTCATTATTTTATATTTGTGTTGTTTTATTCCCGTAAAAGATATTCCGGAAGTAACAATTGATTTTCTCATACCTACGGACAAAATAGTCCATTTCTGTATGTATTTAGGTCTATCGGTAGCAACAGCTATAAATTATATACATGGCGAAAGAGGATTCGTTAATACCTTTAAGTTGCTTATCATAGCATTTTTACTACCTATATTGTATGGTGGGGTTATCGAACTTTTGCAGCATTATTATTTCCCTCCGAGAGAAGGAGACTGGTTCGATTTTTTAGCCGGTACTTTAGGCTCGTTATCTGCATTGCCAATTGTCTTTTGGTGCAAAAATTACTTGACAAAAAAACATATATAATGAAGACTATTTTTTTGACTTTTATCGTAACTTTGATTTCTTTGAATATATCGGCTCAGAACGACGATCGTAAATATATTGTAGAAGTAGGAGATATTGCTCCCGATTTTGAGATGGAAGTACCCAATGGCACAACTATAAAACTGTCGGACTTACGGGGCAAGGTAGTGATGCTTCAATTTACAGCCAGCTGGTGCGGTGTTTGTCGCAAAGAGATGCCTTTTATCGAATCGGATATTTGGCAAAATCATAAAGATAATTCAAACTTTGCTTTATTTGGTATTGATAGGGACGAGCCTACCGAAACAGTAGTTTCTTTTGCGAAAAAAACAGGTGTTACATATCCAATCGGATTAGACCCTAAAGCCACTATCTTTGAGTTGTATGCCGAAAAAGATGCAGGTATTACACGCAATGTAATCATCGGAAAAGATGGCAGAATCGTTATGATGACCCGTTTGTATGACCCCGAAGAGTTCAACCAAATGGTGAAGGTGATTGATAATCTGTTGATAGAAAAATAAATATGGTTTTACTGATATTAAAACTCTCCGGTAAGAATTGATATGGCAATAGTAATTATAAAATACAATGCAGGTAATATATTTTCCGTCGATTCAGCGATGAAACGATTGAATGTAGATGCCCTAGTTACAGATGATATAGAACTTATCAAAAAAGCAGACAAAGTTATATTTCCGGGAGTAGGCGAGGCAAGTACTACCATGAGATACCTAACGGAAACGGGTCTTGATAATGTAATTAAAGACTTGAAACAGCCCGTGTTGGGTATTTGTTTAGGTATGCAATTGATGTGCAAACATTCGGAAGAAGGTAATGTCGATTGCTTGAATATATTTGATGTGGATGTAAAACGTTTTATTTCGCAAAAGCACGAGGATAAAATACCGCACATGGGATGGAATACTATTGTGGATGTGAAAAATCCGCTTTTCGATGCTACATTAGAAGATCAATATGTGTATTTTGTACATAGTTATTATGTACCCATAAATGCTAATACTGCTGCTACAACCAATTATATACTGCCTTTTAGTGCAGCACTTCATACACAAAATTTTTATGCTACACAATTTCATCCCGAAAAGAGTGGGAGTGTGGGCGAACATATACTAACCAATTTCTTAAAGTTATGATAGAAATAATTCCGGCTATAGACATTATTGATGGAAAGTGCGTACGTCTCTCTCAAGGAGATTACGGAGCAAAAACCATCTATAATGAGAATCCTCTAGAGGTAGCTAAAATGTTTGAAGATGCAGGTATTCATCGCCTACATTTAGTTGACTTAGATGGAGCTAAAGCCAAGCATGTAATTAACAACAAAGTATTGGAAGATATAGCAACGCATACATCACTTATTATTGATTTTGGAGGGGGCATTCAGAGCGAAAAAGATATAGATATAGCCTTTGCATCGGGCGCAGCTATGGTTACCGGAGGCAGCGTTGCCGCAAAAGACAGACAGCTTTTTGTAAGTTGGGTCGAAAAATATGGAGGAGATAAAATCATATTAGGAGCTGATTGTAAAAACCGACAAATAGCGGTTTCGGGTTGGCAAGAAGCAACAAGCCTCGATGCGGTTCCTTATATACACAACTATATGCAATATGGTGTGCAAAAAGTAGTTTGTACAGATATAAGCAAAGATGGGATGCTCGGTGGTCCGGCTATTGATCTTTATAAATTGATTATAAACCAAGTGCCTGATTTGTATTTGATTGCCAGTGGCGGTGTATCGTGTAAACAGGATATTCTAGATTTAGAGGCTGCAGGTATACCTGCGGTTATAATGGGCAAGGCTATTTACGAGAATAAAGTAACCCTAAAGGAACTTGCTGAAATACAAAATGCGTAAAATTAGATTATGCTGGCAAAAAGAATAATACCTTGTTTGGATATTAAAGATGGTACTACGGTGAAAGGGATAAACTTCGTCAATCTGCGTGATGCCGGAGATCCTGTTGAACTGGGTATAAAATATAGCAATGAGGGAGCCGATGAATTAGTTTTTCTTGACATAACGGCTTCTCACGAAGAACGAAAAACTTTTACCGAATTGGTGGAGCGCATAGCTCTCAATATCAGCATTCCGTTCACTGTTGGCGGTGGAATAAATGAACTGAAAGACGTAGAGAGGCTTTTGAGTGCCGGAGCCGATAAAGTTTCGGTCAATTCTACAGCTATACGCAATCCTTTCATCATAAATGAAATTGCTAAGAACTTTGGATCTCAAGTATGTGTATGTGCCATTGATGCCCGTTTTGATGGACAGCAATGGATGTGCTACACAAGCGGAGGGCGCAATTTAACCGACAAAGAGTTATTCTCGTGGGCTAAAGAAGTCGAAAGCAGAGGAGCAGGAGAGATACTTTTTACCAGTATGAATCACGACGGCGTAAAACAAGGATATGCCAACGAAGCTCTCTGCCATCTGTCGGAAACTCTAAATATTCCTATCATAGCCTCCGGTGGAGCAGGCAATATGCAACATTTTTCGGATGTTTTTAAAGAAGGGAAAGCCGATGCGGCATTGGCAGCCAGCGTTTTTCACTTTGGCGAAATTGCAATTGAAGATTTAAAACAGTATCTTCGTAATGAAGGTATAAATGTAAGATAAGGTCGCAGACCTTTTTTATTACTTTGGCAAATATAATAACTACAACCTGTTATGAATTTAGATTTCGATAAAGTGGGCGGATTAATACCTGCCATCATACAAGATAATGAGACTAACAAAGTTCTAATGTTGGGCTATATGAACCAAGAGGCTTTAGATAAAACGAAAGAACTTGGTAAGGTTACTTTTTATAGCCGTACTAAACAACGACTTTGGACTAAGGGCGAAGAGAGTGGTAATTTTCTGAATGTTATCAGCATACAGGAAGACTGCGACCAAGATACTTTACTCATTAAAGTAAATCCCGTAGGAGCAGTTTGCCATACAGGTGATGACACTTGCTTTAAAGAGGTGAATCGTGAAGATGTTATGTTTTTCAAACATCTGCAGCAATTTATAGAAAAGCGTCATCAGGAAATGCCCGAAGGGTCTTATACAACCTCACTTTTTCAGTCGGGAGTCAACAGAATGGCTCAAAAGGTAGGAGAAGAAGCCATAGAATCGGTTATTGAGGCATGTAATGGTACTAACGAAAGGTTAGTATACGAATCTGCGGATATGTTGTATCATTTGATTGTATTACTTACATCAAAAGGTCTTAGTATCGAAGATTTATCGAGAGAATTACAAAAAAGACATAAATCTAAATAATTATGGGTGAAGTCATTGTAGATTACAAAGGGGTAAGGCTAAACAGAGACGGAAATCGCATATTACAAGATCTGAATGTCGAAATTTCGGCAGGTGATTTCGTATATTTAATCGGAAAAGTAGGATCAGGTAAAAGTACTTTCCTAAAAAGCCTCTATTGCGAAGTCCTAATGGATGGCGGAACCGGATATATATTAGATTATTGCTTAAACGATATCAAGAGGAAACAGATTCCCTACTTAAGAAGAAAGATAGGAATCGTATTTCAAGACTTTCAATTGTTGATAGACCGGTCTGCCGAAAAAAACTTGGAGTTTGTACTCAAAGCCACCGGATGGGACAGTCAAGATGCAATAGATAATCGTATCCAAGATGTTTTAGCTCAAGTTGGCATGCAAAATAAAGGTTATAAAATGCCTCACGAATTATCGGGTGGCGAGCAGCAGCGTATTGTTATAGCCCGGGCTTTGCTCAATTCGCCGGTGTTAATTCTTGCTGACGAACCTACCGGAAACCTCGATCCCGAAACAGGTACACAGATTGTAAAACTTCTGCATGAAATTTCACAAAAAGGAACTACGGTTATCATGTCGACACACAATTATGCCATAGTTCAAAAATTTCATGGAAGAATAATTAAGTGTGATGATGGGTCGATGAAAGAGGTTATGATTTCGTCTCATTCTTAAGAAAATACAGTATCTTTTCTTAAGAATGTAAAAAAAGAAATATAAATGATTGTTAAATATATATTGGATTACTATATTATTTATAACTTTGGCGCAACAATATAAAGTTAAAGACAAATGAAAAAGATTAGTTTTATTCTATTGGCAATGATTTTGAGTATCGGATTGATCTCAGCACAACAAACTGCTACAGCACCGGCTGCTACCGGTGATGCTAAATTTAAAGAATTAGCACATGATTTTGGTAAAGTGGCAGAAGAAGTAGGTTCAATCAGCACAGAATTTGAATTTAAGAATACGGGTAAAAAACCTATTATTATTCAAGATGTAAGAACAAGTTGTGGATGTACTACACCTTCTTATACTAAAGATCCTGTATTGCCCGGTAAAAAAGGAACTGTCAAAGTATCTTATTCAACAACAGGTAGAATTGGAGCTTTTGATAAAAAAATAACTATTTTTACAAACGAACCAGACAACGTATATACTTTAACTATCAAAGGAGAAGTGTTGCCACGCAAATAATTTGTGTTTAGTAATTTATACGAAAGGCTAAATAAGAGAAGTTTATAACTGAATCTTATTTAGCCTTTCTTTTTTTATTATATCTTTACATATACAAAGATTAAGGTCTCAGACCTATTTATAGCTTTGGTAAGTGTGATATATACAGTCTGTTACAGTTTTGGAATGTATCATTAACTATTTACTTACTTAAAAAGATAAATGATGGAGCATCCTGAAAACGAAGACCACTTTCGCTCGTTGCAAGTGAATGGAGGTACATCAGATAAGCCGACCGTAAACCCTTATCTTAAAGATTTTAGGCGTTTTAAGAAGAAATCATATTCAGTAGAAGAATACGTTAATGGTATTCTTGAAGGCAATATTTCGATACTTAGCCAAGCCGTAACTTTAGTCGAAAGTTCTAAACTAGAGCATCAGATAGTAGCACAAGAGATAATCGAAAAATGCCTGCCTCACTCGGGTAACTCTATTCGTATTGGTCTGACAGGTGTTCCCGGTGCCGGAAAAAGTACTTCGATAGATGCTTTTGGCATGCACTTATTAAAAGATAAAGATGTCAAATTAGCAGTATTGGCAATCGACCCGTCGAGCGAATTAAGTAAGGGAAGTATATTGGGTGACAAAACCCGTATGGAGCGTTTGAGTGTTGCTAAAAACGCATTTATACGTCCTTCGCCATCGGCAGGCTCATTAGGTGGAGTTGCACGTAAAACACGCGAGATAATTATACTTTGCGAAGCTGCCGGATTCAATAGAGTAATCATAGAAACAGTAGGAGTGGGGCAATCAGAAACTGCAGTGCATTCTATGGTCGATTTTTTTCTGTTGATTCAGCTTGCCGGAACAGGAGACGAACTTCAAGGTATAAAGCGAGGAATTATGGAAATGGCAGACGGTATTATCATAAATAAAGCTGATGGTGATAATATAGACAAAGCAAAATTGGCGCAAGCTCATTTTAGAAATGCACTGCACTTGTTTCCGATGCACGAATCGGGGTGGACTCCCAAAGTTTTACTGTATTCGGGGTACTACGAAACCGGAATAAAAGAAATTTGGGATATGGTAGATGCCTATATTGCATTTGTTATTCAAAATGGATATTTTGCTCATCGACGCAACGAGCAATCGAAGTTTTGGATGTATGAGACTATTAATGAGCAATTAAAGTCGAGATTCTATAACAATACAAATATGCAAGCAGAATTAAAGAATTGCGAGCAACAAGTTTTGAGCTCACAAATGACTTCTTTTGCAGCAGCAAAAAAAGTATTGGGTTTGTACTTTAAAGAATAAATAGCATCAAAATATGTGCAATTCTACATTGCTAAATGATTATTTATACAGAATAATAATTTATATTTGTAGGCATTAAAGAAGAAACTAGTCATTGTTGAATTAAATATATAAAGTTTTATCATGGAAAAACCATATGCAATTGGTATTGATATCGGTGGTACTAATACTGTCTTTGGGGTTGTAGACAAAAGAGGTCATATTATAGCTCAAGGCTCTATAAAGACAGCAGTTCATAAAGAAATCAACGAATACGTTAATAGTTTAACTATCGCTCTACAAGAAGTGGTAGATCAGGTTGGTGGTGCTGCCAACATCAAAGGTGTAGGTGTAGGAGCTCCCAACGGGAACTTCTTTACAGGTTGCATCGAATTTGCACCTAATTTACCTTGGAAAGGCATGATTCCATTGGCACAAATGCTAACAGATCGTATCAAAATACCGGTTGCCCTAACTAATGATGCCAATGCTGCTGCTATTGGCGAAATGACTTATGGTGCTGCACGTGGCATGAAAGACTTTATCGTTATCACACTAGGAACAGGTGTTGGTAGCGGTATAGTAGTTAACGGTCAGTTGGTATATGGTCATGATGGCTTTGCCGGAGAATTGGGTCACACAACTATTCGCCGTACTAACGGACGCTTATGCGGTTGCGGTAGAAAGGGTTGTTTGGAGACTTATACATCTGCAACAGGTGTAGCACGTTCGGCAAAAGAATTTTTGACAACTCGCCAAGATCCAAGTTTGCTTCGTAACGTTGCCCTTGACGAAATTACTTCTAAAGATGTTGCAGAAGCTGCTCAACAAGGAGATGCTTTAGCAAAAGAAATATTTGAATACACAGGACAGCTTTTAGGAGAGGCATTTGCCGATTTTATCGCATTCTCAAGCCCCGAGGCAATAATCTTGTTTGGAGGCTTAACAAAAGCGGGCAGTCTTATATTTGACCCTGTAAAACATCACATGGAAGATAACTTGTTACCAATCTTCAAAAACAAAGTAAAACTGTTGATGTCTGAACTTAAAGAAAGCGATGCAGCAGTTTTAGGAGCAAGTGCTTTAGGCTGGGAAGTAAAAGAAATTTAATAAGTTTCGGTTAATTTCCAACTTCATATATTAGGCTCTTATAGTAACATTTTACTATAAGAGCATTCTATTTAAAAACGATTGTAAAAATTCTAAAATCTTTCATTGCATATCTAAAGTATATGAGATAGATTTTATACCTTTGTGAACCAAAAAAGTTACACTATCAGTTCTATGTCTTCTACTAAAAAAATAAAAACAGCATTAGTCTCTGTCTATCATAAAGATGGCTTAGACGAAATACTAAAAAAGTTAAACTCTTTAGGGGTTTCATTTATTTCGACCGGAGGTACTCGCGAGTTTATCGAATCCTTAGGGTTTCCTTGCCAAGCAGTTGAAAATGTAACAGGCTATCCTTCGATATTGGGTGGACGTGTTAAGACGCTTCATCCTAAAATTTTTGGAGGTATATTAAGTAGAAGAGAACTGCCGGAAGATGTGAAGCAAACTAAAGCTTACGATATTACAGAAATAGATTTGGTTATCGTAGATTTATATCCTTTCCAGGAAACAGTAGCTTCGGGTGCAGAAGAAAAAGATATTATAGAGAAAATAGATATAGGCGGTATATCGCTAATAAGGGCGGCTGCCAAAAACTTCAAAGATGTAGTAATTGTTCCATCTAAAGGTCAATACAGTGCATTATCTGCTTTATTGGATAATAAACAAGGATCATCGGATATCGACGATCGCAAATGGTTTGCCAAAGAAGCATTTGGTGTATCTTCTGAATACGATTCAGCGATTTTTAATTATATGGATCAAGACGAATGTACTGCATTCCGCAAGACTGAGAACAATGTAAAGCACCTTCGTTATGGTGAAAATCCTCACCAAAAGGGTTCTTTCTGTGGCGATTTCGAAAATTTGTTTGAACAGTTACACGGTCGTGAAATTTCGTATAACAATCTGTTAGACATAGATGCGGCAGTATCATTAATCGGCGAATTTAATGAAACTACGGTTGCCATACTAAAGCATAACAATGCTTGCGGTATAGCATCTAAAAATACTGTATTAGAAGCGTGGAACATAGCTTTAGCTGCCGATCCGCTTTCTGCTTTTGGAGGTATTATTGTTTCTAATACTAAAATTGATAAAGCAGCAGCAGAGGCTATAAATACCATATTTTTTGAAATTGTAATAGCACCGGCTTATGATGCTGACGCATTAGAGATATTGGCTCAGAAGAAAAATCGTATCATACTTGTACAAAAGGGAGAGATTAAAGAAACATCTCAATTCCGCTCTCTTTTAAATGGTGTATTAGTTCAAGATAAAGATCTTAGTATACAGAATAAGGAAGATTTGACTCTCGTTACCAACCGTCAATTGGAAGGTACAGAGCTAGAAGATTTATTGTTTGCAAATAAATTGGTGAAGCATACTAAGTCGAATGCAATCATTTTGGTAAAAGATAAACAATTATTGGCGAGCGGCACAGGACAAACGTCGAGAGTTGATGCCTTGAAACAGGCTATAGAGAAAGCTCACACATTCGGATTTAGTTTGAAAGGGGCTGTTATGGCATCCGATGCATTCTTTCCATTTCCCGATTGTGTAGAGATTGCCGGCGATAGTGGTATAACAGCAGTTATACAGCCCGGTGGTTCGGTAAAAGACGATTTGTCGATCGAATATTGTAACGAACACAATATTTCGATGGTGATGACAGGCATCCGTCATTTCAAACATTAAGGACTAAGGACTAAAACCTTAATATAACATTTGATAAAAAAAATCAAACGTTAACTATTCGCTTTTAATTAATTAGTAAATGTATTAGTTTAAAGAAAAATAACAATATGGGATTATTCTCTTTTACACAAGAAATAGCGATGGACCTTGGTACAGCCAATACCATCATTATCAAAGACGGTAAAATCGTCGTAGACGAACCATCTGTAGTTGCTCTCGAACGTAAAACCGATAAGGTTATAGCCGTTGGAGACAAAGCACGCCAAATGCATGGCAAAACCCATGAAAATATTCGTACAATTCGTCCATTGAGAGATGGTGTTATTGCAGACTTTACGGCTGCAGAACATATGATTAGAGGTATGATTAAAATGATTAATAATAAAAATCGTTTGTTCTCTCCATCGTTGCGTATTGTGGTTTGTATACCATCGGGAAGTACGGAGGTCGAAATCCGTGCGATTCGTGACTCTGCCGAACATGCCGGAGGACGTGATGTATACATGATCTACGAACCAATGGCTGCTGCTTTGGGTATCGGATTAGATGTTGAAGCCCCCGAAGGAAATATGATTGTTGATATAGGTGGTGGTACAACCGAAATTGCCGTTATATCTTTAGGTGGAATTGTTTCTAACAAATCTATTAAGATTGCGGGTGATGACTTGACTGAAGACATTCAAGAATATATGAGCCGCCAGCATAACATTAAAGTAGGAGAACGTACAGCCGAAGGTATCAAGATTGCCGTAGGATCAGCTCTTACAGAGCTTCCTGAAAACGAAGAACCCGAAGATTTCATTGTACATGGTCCTAATAGAATGACATCGTTGCCGATGGATATTCCTATTTCGTATCAAGAAATGGCTCATTGCTTAGACAAATCTATCTCGAAAATGGATTCTGCGATTTTGAGTGCATTGGAGCAAACTCCTCCCGAATTGTATGCTGATATCGTAAAGAATGGTATTTACGTTACAGGCGGCGGAGCTTTATTAAGAGGGTTAAGCAAACGTTTCTCCGATAAGATCGGTATTCCTTTCCATGTAGCAGAAGATCCTCTTCATGCAGTAGCAAAAGGTACAGGAATAGCATTGAATAATATCGAGAAATTTAACTTCTTGATGAGATAAAGGTCTAAGACCTTTTTATTACATAGAGAATTTGTTATTCTGATACGTATACATGCGCAATTTAATCGCCTTTTTAATAAAAAACAGTTCGTGGTTCGTATTCATACTCCTCGAAATTTTGTGTTTTTATTTTATATTTCAATATAACTCCTTCCAAAGGAGTATATACTTAAACTCTTCGAACGAAATTGTTGGAAGAGTTTATGCTATGTCAGGTGAAGTGACTTCTTACTTTGGCTTAAAGGAAACAAATCAGGATTTATTATTGAAAAATGCCGATTTGCAAAATAAGCTCTTGGCACTCGAAGAATATATACATGAAAAAGATAATGACAGCCTCAAAACCGGAGCAATCATTGCAGACTCAATTCCTTTAAAAAACTTCGAATTTATTATTTCGCGAGTTATAAATAATAGTATTTCTCAAATAGAGAACTATATAACTATTGACAAAGGTAGTAAAGATGGGGTTCGTCCTGATATGGGGGTAATATCCCAACAAGGAATAGTGGGTATTGTTAGAGCTGTGTCGCCTAATTATTCAGTTATTCAGAGTGTGCTGAATCCTAAAACGAGGATTATCTGCAAAGTAAAAGGATCCAATAATCCGGGAACACTTATTTGGGATGGGCTCGATTATCGTTATACCAATTTAGAAGAGTTTCCTCGTTTCGAAAAGTTTGCAGTAGGAGATACCATCGTTACAAGTGGTTTTTCGGGCATGTTTCCGGAAGGAATTATTGTAGGTACTGTCGAAGATTCAAAAAATCAAAAAGACGATAATTTTTTGGCTTTAAAACTTAAATTGTCTACCAATTTTAGTTCATTAAGAGACGTACTGATAATAAAAAATAATAACAGAGAGGAACTTATCCAATTAGAAAAAGAAATTACAACTAATGGCAGGTAATTGGATCAAACAATTTGTGGTATTTATAATACTTATACTGCTTCAAGTATTGGTACTTAACCATATTTCATTTTTGGGATATGCAACACCATTTTTGTATATATACTTCATTATAAAAATACCTATTGGGACTAATAGAAATATGGTATTACTGCTTGCATTTCTTTTAGGTTTTACTATTGATATATTTTGCAATACACCCGGACAGAATGCAGCAGCCATTGTTTTTGCCGCCTTTATGCGCCGTCCTATTCAAGGGTTGTTTTTTGCGAGAGAAGATTTCGAGCATTTTATACCCAGCATACCCAATTTGGGCATTGCCTTTGTGAAATATACAATAGTAATAGTCTTTTTGCACAATTTAGCACTGATTTTTATAAGTTCATTTTCGTATTTCAATTTTATGATAATACTGTTGAGAATCTTAAGTTCAACTCTTCTTACATCTATCTTAATTTATGCTATTGAAGGATTTTCAATGAAGAGAAAGAAGGCATGAATAGGGACAATAAGCTGCATTCAGAAAAAAGGTATTATACAATTTTAGCGATAACTGCACTTATCGTTATTGTTCTTATTTGTCAATTATTTAATTTACAAATAATTCAGAACGATTACAAAGATTCAGCTGATAGTAATGCCTTTTTTAGGAAAACCTTATACCCTGCAAGGGGAACGATTTCGGACAGGCATGATAAGCTTCTAGTTTATAATCAGCCTACTTACGACATTGTCTATATACCACGAGAGGTAGAAGTCTTTGATACTCTTGATTTTTGTAATATTTTAGGTCTTACTAAAACCCAATTAGAGAAAAAAATTAGTGATGTAAAAGACCGAAGGCTCAATCCCGGTTATTCATCGTATACCATGCAAACATTGATGACCCAGCTTACCATTCGTGAATATGGGTTGTTTCAAGAGAAGTTATATAAATTTCCAGGGTTCTATATTCAAAAACGAGCTTTACGCCAATATAATTTTGCGAATGCAGCACATGTACTCGGATATGTGGCGGAAGTAAGTAAAACAACTCTAACGGAAGATCCTTATTATGTGAGAGGTGATTATGCAGGAAAATCAGGCATCGAAAGTTCGTATGAAAACATACTGCGAGGTCGAAAAGGTGTTGAGATTCTTTTACGTGATGCACATGGTAGAATTAAAGGGAAATTCGAAAACGGTAAGCATGATGTTAACCCATCATCCGGTAAAAATCTAAAATTAGCAATAGATATCGATTTACAAGCATACGGCGAATATCTTATGCAGAATAAGATAGGCAGCATTGTAATGATCGAGCCTTCTACAGGCGAAATATTATGCTTGGTTACTTCTCCGACTTATGATCCGTCTATTCTTCTCGGACGTGATTTTGGAAGTAATTATAAAACGTTGGAACAAAACCCCTCGAAACCTCTCTACAATAGAGCTACACAGGGAATGTATCCTCCGGGATCGACCTTTAAGACAACACAAGGACTTATATTTCTACAAGAAGGAATTATTACTCCCGAAACGGCTTATGCTTGTGCCCACGGGTATCCTCCGGGTGGAGGAAGACCCAAATGTCACGGGCATCCATCGCCACTTTCGCTAGTACCCGCATTGGCAACATCTTGTAACTCTTATTTTTGTTATGGATTGAACGCAATGCTTAGCAACCGCAAAAAATATGCTACTATTAGCGAAGCTTTTGATATTTGGAAAGATCATTTGGTGTCTATGGGATTTGGTTATAAATTGGGCTTAGATCTTCCTTCCGAAAAAAGAGGGTTCATACCTAACAGCCAGTTTTATACTAAAGCTTTCGACACCGACAAATGGTTTGCACAGAATGTAATTTCTATTGCCATTGGTCAAGGCGAAATTTTGGCAACTCCATTACAGGTTGCAAATTTAGGGGCTACAATAGCCAATAGGGGATTCTTCTACACACCGCATGTGGTGAAACAAATTCAAGATACCTCTTTGGATAAAAAATATACGGATAAGCGATATACAGGTGTTAAAGAGGAGTATTATAACTTTATAGCTCAAGGTATGGCAAATGCTGTAACCGGAGGAACTTGTAGAGGAATAAATTTGTTGCCCGACTTTGCTGTTGCAGGTAAAACCGGTACAGCCGAAAATCCACACGGAAGAGATCACTCTTGGTTTATGGGTTTTGCTCCTGTTGATAAACCGCAAGTTGCCATTTCGGTATTAGTAGAAAATGCCGGTTTTGGAGCTAAATTTGCTGTTCCGATTGCCCGGTTAATGGTCGAGAAGTATTTAAAAGGAGAAATACCCGCCAACGAAAAATATTTGGAAGAAGCTATGGCAAATACTGTAATTTTACCCAGTGGTATAAATGCGTGGGAGAAACCTAGTTTGGGTACATTAATTCCGCAAGATTCCGAAAGCGTTGACAATACAATTATTGATGAATAAAACACTAGTATAGCTCTTAAATATAGATGATTAAACAAGAAGAAGATCATATTACGGAAAGTGTAGACTGGTTTATTATCGTCTTATATTTTCTATTGATAACTGCCGGATGGCTCAGCATTTATGGGGCAAGCTACGATTACGAGCATGTAAAAGGTTTATTCGACCTTTCGAGTCGTGCTGGTATGCAGCTCGTTTGGATGGGCATATCTATTACGGTTGGTTTTATATTACTTAAGCTGGATAGTAACCTGTATGATATTCTCGCCTATTTTATTTATGCTTTTTTTATTTTTCTCTTGATTGTCACAATAATTGTAGCTCCGGACATCAAAGGATCGCGATCGTGGCTCGTCATAACAGACACAATACGTTTGCAACCTGCCGAATTTACTAAATTTGCTGTAGGATTGGCTATTGCTCGATTTATGAACAGTTACAATTTTAAACTGATAACGGCAAGAAATCTGTTCATATTATCAGTTATGATAACACTGCCCATGATTCTTATTATGTTGCAAAAGGAAACCGGTTCGGCTCTTGTTTTTGCTGCATTTGTATTAGTTCTATATAGAGAAGGGTTACCGGGTATGGTATTATTCTCGGGGGTGTGTGCTGTTGTACTATTTATTTTCGGATTAAAGTATTCGGATATCGATTTTGGGTTTCTCTCAATGGGAGAGTGCCTGTCTATTCTTTTCATTATTGTTGTAACCGCTATACTTACCATTAATTTCCGAAAAGATTATAAAACAGCCACTTTCATACTGGTCGGTACTGCCATATATGGGGGGATTTGTTATACAATTTCATGCTTTGGTATTTATGTCAATTGGGGTATCATAGCACTAATAGCTATAGGTGTAATTATTATATATCTCTTGGTTACTGCTGCTAGAGAATGGTCTAAAACCTATCTGTTCTTAGCGATTTTTGCAATTAGTTGTATAGGTTATGTAAGCTCTGTAAACTATGTGTTTACTGATGTGCTGCAAGCTCACCAACAAATACGCATAAGGGTTTCTTTGGGGATGGACGACGATTTGATGGGTGCAGGATACAATGTCAACCAATCTAAAATAGCCATAGGATCGGGTGGTGCATTGGGTAAAGGCTTTTTAAACGGAACACAAACAAAGTTGAAATACGTTCCCGAACAAGATACCGATTTTATATTTTGTACAGTAGGAGAGGAGCAGGGCTTCTTGGGTTCTGTATTGGTATTATTGGGATTGGGTACTCTCATTATGAGAATCTTTTATCTTGCCGAAAGGCAGAAAAATACATTTGGAAGGGTATACGGTTATGGGGTGGGGTGTGTCCTCTTGTTTCATCTATCTATCAATGTTGGCATGGTAACGGGGTTATTGCCGGTAATTGGTATTCCTTTGCCATTCTTTAGTTATGGAGGATCGTCTATACTCGCATTTACGATTTTGCTATTTATATTCCTACGGTTAGATATGGCTCGAAAGAGACGCTAAAATATACAAAAAGGGTAATTCTGATTGAACAGAAATTACCCTTTTTCTCTCTTACTACTAAAACTACTTTATTTTGCTTTTAGAAAATCATTGATATGTTTAGCTGTTCTGCGTCCCGAAGCAATGCTGGTTACCACTAGCGATTGTCCGCTAACGCAGTCGCCTGCTGCAAACACTTTAGAGACATTGGTTAATCGGTTTCCATCAGTAGCTACATTTTTGCGAACATCATCTACTTTTACACCTAACTCAGCTAATAAACCATCTTGAATAGGATGTATAAAGCCCAGTGCAAGAAAAACATAGTCAATTTTCAAAATTTCGGGCTCACCCACTTCTTTCATAACCATTTTTCCTACATCGTCTTTTTCCCAAGCTATTTCTACAAGTTCAACACCTGTTAATATGCCATTTTCGCCGATGAAGCGTTTGGTGTTCATAGACCAACGGCGTTCGCATCCTTCGAGGTGTGAAGAACTGGTTTTTATAACTCCTGGAAATGGCAAGGGCCAGCTATTTTCTAATTCATCCAATGTTGGAGGCTTGGGCATAATTTCGATTTGCAGAATATTTGCTGCTTTTTGACGATTGGCTGTACCAATACAATCTGATCCGGTATCGCCACCACCGATTACGAGTACGTTTTTGCCTTTGGTATTTATCAGTTTATCGGCGGGAACTTCTTCTTTGGCAACCAACCTGTTTTTCATGGTCAAATACTCCATAGCGAAGTATACACCTTTCAAGTCTCTACCTTCGACCGGTAAATCGCGAGGTACTTGTGAGCCGATCGCTACACAAATAGCATCATTATTCTTTACTAAATCTTTCCCTTTGATGTCTATTCCTACTTCGGTATTGGTTACAAACGTAATGCCTTCGGCTTCCATCAAATCGATACGACGATCGATGATATTTTTGTTCAGCTTGAAATCGGGAATACCAAAACGAAGTAAACCTCCTACACGGCTATTCTTTTCATAGACAGTAACTTCGTGTCCCATTCGGTTCAATTGGTTGGCAACTGCCATACCCGAAGGACCCGAACCTATTACAGCTACCTTTTTACCCGTTCTTACTTTAGGTATAAAAGGTTTGATATAACCTTCCTGAAAAGCATGCTCTAAAGCTGATGCTTCGTTCTCACGAATAGTGACCGGAGCTTTATGTATAGACAGTACACATGTTTTTTCGCATGGAGCAGGACAAATACGACCTGTAAACTCCGGAAAATCATTTGTTTGCATCAATACTTCGGCTGCCAAACGCCAGTTTCCTTTATAAATATAGTCTTGCCACTCGGGCATTTTGTTGCCTAAAGGACATCCCCATTGACAGAAAGGTATTCCGCAATCCATACAACGTGAGGCTTGCTGCTGTCTGTCTTCGGAATTTAGAGTTTGCTCTACTTCTCCGAAGTCGAGGATACGTTCTTGACGAGGACGGTATCCTGCTTCTTTTCTTTTTACTGTTAAAAATGCTTTTGGATTTCCCATGATTCCCCGTATATTATGTACTGTAAACTATTTATCTTCATATTATTCTTTATAACAGGCTTTAGTAATATTGCAGACCAAAGCAATAGAAAGGTCTACGACCTTAATAATCAAATTCTACGTTTGCGATTTTTTTCTTTAAAGCTTCCATTTTTTCTTCTTGAAGCACTTTCTTGTATTCGATTGGCATAATCTTGATGAACTTATTTACTTCATCGCCCCAATTATCAAGAATGCTTTTAGCTAATGGGCTTTGAGTATATTTATAATGTTGAGAGATCAACTGTTGTAATTCTTTACTATCGGCACTATCTTCAATTAGAGAAAGTTCTACCATTTCCATATTACAGAAGAAGTCAAAATCTCCATTTACATTGTATACATAAGCGATTCCACCACTCATACCTGCGGCAAAGTTACGACCTGTTTTTCCTAAGACTACCGTACGTCCGCCTGTCATATATTCGCAACAGTGATCTCCTGCTCCTTCTACCACGGCTATTGCTCCACTGTTTCTTACGCAGAAACGTTCGCCAACCTGTCCGTTGATATATACTTCGCCTCCGGTTGCTCCGTACATTAAAGTATTTCCGGCAATAATATTATCTTGAGGCTTATAAGTTGATGTAGTAGGGGGAACAATAACTAACTTACCGCCCGAAAGACCCTTACCTACATAATCATTTGCGTCACCTTCGAGTTTGAAAGTTACTCCATGAGCAAGAAAAGCCCCAAAACTTTGTCCGGCTGACCCTTTGAAAGTGCATTGAATAGTATCGGTTGGCAGCCCGTCATTTCCATAGCGCTTTGCTATTTCGCCCGAAAGCATAGAACCAACGGCTCTGTCGGTATTTTTGATGGAACGAGACATTTCTACGGGCATTGCTTTTTCGATAGCAGGACGAGACGTTTTGATTAATTCCATATCCATTACCTCTTGTAATTTATGGTCTTGCCCTCTTACTTGTCTTACAGCATTTACTTTTGCAGCTTCGGGAGTATAAATTAATCTCGATAGATTTAGTTTACTTAATTTACTGGTTGAGTTATCTTTTACGTATTTCAATAAGTCAGTACGCCCAACAACCTGATCCAGAGAAGTAAATCCAAGAGCAGCTAAGTGTTCACGCACTTCTTGCGCCAAGAAATTGAAATAGTTAATTAGATATTCACTTTTTCCTATAAATTTCTTTCTCAACTCTTCGTCTTGAGTAGCAACTCCCACAGGACAGGTATTTATATGACACTTACGCATCATTATACAACCCAATACAATTAAAGCACTTGTCGCAAATCCAAATTCTTCGGCTCCCAACATCGAGGCAACTATAATGTCGTGACCTGTTTTTAGTTGCCCATCGGTTTGCAGGCGAATTTGTCCACGCAAATCATTAATAACAAGTGTTTGTTGAACTTCGGCTAATCCTATTTCGAGAGGTAAACCTGCATGCTTAATAGAACTTACAGGACTTGCACCTGTACCGCCTTCGCATCCGCTAATCAATATAAGATCGGCTTTGGCTTTGGCAACTCCAGCAGCGATAGTGCCAACACCACTTTCGGACACCAGCTTCACACTCACAATTGCTTGTGGATTGACATTCTTCAAATCGAAAATCAATTGTGCCAAATCTTCAATTGAATAAATATCGTGGTGTGGGGGAGGAGATATTAATGATATTCCGGGAATAGAGTGACGTGTTTTGGCAATCACTTTATCCACCTTAAAACCAGGTAGTTGACCACCTTCTCCGGGTTTTGCTCCTTGAGCTATTTTTATTTGAATTTCGTCTGCGTTTACCAAATATTCGGTAGTTACACCAAAACGACCTGAGGCAACTTGTTTAATTGCCGATCGGGCATTGGTTGCAAAACGTTCGGGTAATTCTCCACCTTCGCCGGTATTGCTTTTTCCTCCGATAGCATTCATGGCAATAGCCATCGCTTCGTGAGCTTCACGGCTGATTGATCCGAAAGACATTGCACCTGTTACAAAACGTTTTGTTATTGCCGAAACAGGTTCTACCTCGTCAATAGAGATCGGAGTATTTGTGTCGAAATCCAAGAAATCACGTAAGAATAATTTTTCTTCTTTCTTATCAATGGATTCTGTGTATTCTCTGAACTTCTTATAACTACCTAATCTAGTGGCTAATTGAAGTTTAGTAATCGTTTCGGGATTCCAAGCATGATCTTCGCCATCACGCCTCCAAGCATATATGCCTTGGTTGATTAGCGAACTATCGATATAATCAAGTTCATACGCTTCGCTATGAGCTTCGATGGTATCGGCTGCAATATCTTTCAAGTCTATACCCTCAATTTTAGAAGTTGTACCCTTGAAGTATTTATTTATAACAGCAGTACTAATTCCTATTGCTTCAAATAGTTGAGCACCGAGATAACTCTTCAAAGTAGAGATACCCATTTTAGAAAGCGTCTTCAACAGCCCTTTGTCGATAGACTTGATATAGTTCTTTTCTGCTGTATGAAAGTCGAGTTGAATAGTTCCACTTTTTACCAAATCTTCGAGAACTGCAAATGCCAAATAAGGATTGACAGCATTTGCACCGTATCCAAATAATAGGGCAAAGTGCATTACCTCACGAGGTTCGGCAGATTCTACCACAATATCAATTTGCATACGTTTGCGGCGATCTATCAAATAGTGATGAACCGCAGAAACAGCCAATAGTGAAGGTATTGCCACATGATTGGCATCAATACCTCTGTCGGAAATAATGATATAGTTACTACCTTTATCTACAGCCTTTTCAGCTTTTAGGCATAACTCTTCTATGGCTTTTTCTAAACCTGCTGCACCATCTTTAGGGTTGAACAACAGCGATAAAGTTTCAGCCTTAAATCCTTTATATTCGATATGTACCAAAAGGTCTAATTCTCGATTGGTAATAATAGGATGCGACAATCCCACCATTTTACAATGCTCGGGCATTGGCTCTAAAATATTCTTATGAAGCGATCCGATATAGCCTGATAATGACATTACTAGCTCCTCACGAATAGGGTCAATCGGCGGATTGGTTACCTGTGCAAACAGTTGGCGAAAATATGTAAATAAACGGTAACGCTTACTTGATAACACAGCCACAGGAGTATCATTGCCCATAGAAGCTACCGGCTCTTTACCATCAACAGCCATGGGGGTAATAACCTTCTCGATATCTTCTTTGTAATAACCGAATACTTTTAAATGTTGAGAGTAATTTTCAACTGAATATTTGATACTTCGTCCCGAAGAAACATCGTCAAGAGATATACGGTTTTTATTTAGCCACTCTCTGTATGGATAAGCTTTTGCTAGACTTTCTTTCAGTTCGGGATCATATTGAATAGTACCCTCTAAAGTATCTACCATCAGCATTTTACCGGGTTTCAAGCGTCCTTTTTCTTTTATTTCCGAAGGCTCAAAAGACAGAACTCCGGTTTCGGAAGCCACAACCATAATATCATTATGAGTAATCAAGTAACGAGCAGGACGAAGTCCGTTTCTATCCAATAAACCTCCTGCATAACGTCCATCCGAAAATAGTATGGTTGCAGGTCCATCCCAAGGCTCCATAAATATACTGTGATATTCGTAGAATGCTTTCAAGTCAGAAGATATAGGATTTTTGAAATTCCAAGATTCAGGAATCATCATTGCCAAGGCGTGAGGCAACGATTTGCCTGACATTACCAAAAATTCTAACACATTGTCAAATGAAGCACTATCACTCATGCCAAATTGTACAATAGGCCATATTTCTTTCATATCGCCGAAAGAGTCAGATTTTACAACACTCTCACGTGCTTCCATCCAAAGGCGATTGCCTCTGATGGTATTGATTTCACCATTGTGACCGACCAGTCTGAATGGTTGAGCCAAATCCCATGTAGGAAATGTATTTGTACTGAAACGTGAGTGTACTAAAGCTATTCCGCTTGTAAAATTCGGATTTAACAAATCGGGAAAGTAATGCCTCAATTGTAGAGAGGTAAGCATCCCTTTATATATAATCCGTTTGGTTGACAGGCTGACAACGTACGAGTTGCGTTTATCTTTAATGGTTGAACTTAAAATTACTTTCTCTATCTTTTTTCTTAACAAATAGAGTTTAAGTTCCAATTGGTCTTGTGATAAACCTTCTCCGGTAACAAATATCTGTTTGATAGTTGGTTCGCTGGTTTTTGGTGCTTCGCCCAAGATATCGCTATTTACAGGTACATCCCTCACGGCTAACAGATTCAAGCCTTCTCTCTCTATAAGATCCGAAAGTGTGATCATATAAATATCCGCTTCCATTTCATCCTTAGGGAGAAATACAAGCCCTGTGCCGTAATGTCCTTTCTCGGGTACGGGAATACCTTGAAGAAGAATAAATTCGTGTGGTATTTGTAGCATAATACCTGCACCATCACCAGTTTTGCTATCGGCACTCTCGGCTCCACGGTGCGTCATATTTTCCAATACTTGTAAACCATTTTCTACAATGGCGTGCGATTTTACACCTTTAAGATGTAGAATTAAACCAACACCGCAAGCATCGTGTTCATAATTGGGGTCGTATAACCCATTTTGCTCTACTAATGATAAGTCTCGCATATTACTTAGTTGATATAAGATAAGTGAATCAATATATTGTTTTTAGTCAACTTAAAAGACTAAAATGACAATAATATCTGCAAATATAATATATTTTGTCATTTTTAAATTGTTTTTTCAATCAAAAATTCAAAATTTAACAAAACGCTATATTTATACACCTTCAAAATTACCTTTTGTGAACTATTATTCTATTTTTATGTTTTTATTATAGTAAAATAAATATTTATAAAATAAAATAACATATATTTGCCGAAATGACGAATAAAAAAATACAATTAATAATATGTGTGGATTTGTAGGAGCATTCGATTTAACGCAAGATTTAATGAGTCTGCGTTTGCAGGTACTAAAGATGGCTAAACGGATACGTCATCGTGGACCCGATTGGTCGGGTATCTATTGCGGTGAAAAAGCAATTTTGGTACACGAGAGACTTTCTATCGTTGATATAAAGTCAGGTGGTCAACCCTTATATAATAAAGAAAAGAATCTTGTATTAGCTGTGAATGGCGAAATATACAACCATCAAAATATAAGAAACCGCTTTAAGGGAGCGTATGACTTTCAGACTAATTCGGATTGCGAAGTTCTATTGGCTCTGTACCGGGAAAAAGGTGTAGCCCTATTTGATGAACTTAATGGAATTTATGCTTTTGCCCTGTATGATATCGAAAACGATTCGTATCTGATTGGTCGAGATCACATGGGAATTATTCCTTTATATATGGGATATGACGATTC
>JAVBJR010000690.1:0-3863 GCA_031546965.1 Dysgonomonas sp. | reverse complement strand
TTTTTCCGATTTTCAACATTGCGCCCATGTGAATTTGGGGATTTTTCACGCGGGCGCAATCGTACGAACCCAGGTAAAAAATTAACAGCCTTCAAGCCTATATCCTTGGCTTTCAAACAAACGTTAGTTTTTAATTTTACGACAAGTAGTTTTATGGGAATTAATTCGTAAGTGATTTTTGATGCATTTGGCCCCGGTCACCCCTACATTTTAGAATACCTTAAATTAAATGTCATTTTTGTATGGCTGGAAAATTGAAAGATTATGAATCTCCATGTGCCACATGTTGCACTAATATTTCAATATTCACTGTTTGAAATTAAAAAAAAAACTAAAAAAAAGGACCTACCGACCCTATTTTTTGGCTCCGTTAAGGCAACCAAGACTAGTTTTCTTTGGCCTTAGGCATATTTATTCCCTTATTGTTTGCTTTTTATTCTGTCTTGCAAAAACATAATTAATAATTGTTGTGTTTTGTCTGTAATTGAGATTGTATAGCGTAGCACAAATTAATTTCGAGTCCGAGTAATGGACCTTTTCATTTGTGGGGTGGTTCATTTGAACCACCTGAACCCCCCCTGCGTACGCCACTGATTATGTTCGGCGATTTGTAGTTACAGATATTTGATTCTGATAGTTGCTATTTGATAAACTGCAATCCCTGCAAAGCATTCAGCATTCACAGAGATTGAAGCAATGAACAGAAAGTATAATTAATGTTAGTGGATTGTTATTTGCAAATGAAAATGTACCAAAATCATTATGCATTGCATTCCAAAAATAGAACGTTTTAGTTTAATTGTGTTCGGCGATTTATAGTTACAACTATTTGATATTTTTAACTGGTACTATTTAATTTATAGCAATCTACGTTTGAAATTTTGCTTCAAAGCAATCTACATCCATGCATGCACCTGTTAATAATGGATGTTATAAATATTGGGAACAATAATTTATGTACTACACTTAGACCTCGTTGGGCCACTCTTTATATGGCTTTTCACTGTATGGCCATCATAAATGATGTCATCATGGTATCACATTAACATTCCTATTACAACACTTGCATTTTTCATTAAATTTTAAGTATTTTAAATACCGTAAAATAATTATTTTATTACAAATATGCGATGGAAATAAATTGTTAAACATGCATTTTTATATCAAAGATTAATTAATTGACTAATTTATTTTATGGATTGTAACGGATCCTATGGAAATGTATGGGTTTCAATGGGAAAACATGTTTTGTAATATAGCATTTCACTTTGCAGTAATGTTTCTAGGAACATATTTAGTCTGTAAAGTGAGGTGTAGGCGTGATTCTGAAATGTGTATTTGCGTGATTTATTGTATGGTATCAGCAATAACTGTAAAATGTAACAAACCACTAGGCACTACTCCCGTAAGCTGCCACATGCAGTGTATTACCATGTACAGTGGTGTTTATTTCCAGCAGAAATGCATATGCTTTGGGGGGGGGAGTAGTTCTAGGAGATGCAGTTAACTGATTTTAATAAAACATATTATCGGCTTTAAAATAAAACATATACAGTGGAGCCTGTGTATGTTAGCCACTAAAGGTTCTGGAAAAAGTTGGCCATGTTTAGCAGGTGGCCAGGTTACAGGGGGTTGGCCATTATAAACTCTATGGGACTTGTTGGTTTCATGAAAACGCGGGCAACTAAGCCAGTTGGCCAACTTCGCAGGTTTCACAGTAATATGTATATGCTTTGCAATATTGCATTGATATTTGTAAAATTGGTGACTGTAATATACAACGACTGAAGCTTGTCTCACTTATGCAGATGAAGAGGTCAAGGCAATACAAGACAATAGTGTGCCCTAGGCAAACAAGATGTCGAATCCAAAATGCTGTTCAGTGTCATTTATATGAAATGTTTCATGGGCAACAACTTGATAAGAACCAAGTGGCACTGCCACAACCTGCAGATACTCCATTGCATATACATGAAAGGCAAATGGAACCCACATCAGATGAACAATCAGCACAAGAACAAATACCAATACCATTAGTTTGTTTACATGCATGCAACACCCAATCTGATGCATGCAATACCCAATCTGATGCATGCGACACTCAATCTGATGCAAGCGACACCCAATCTGATGCGTGCAACACCCAATCCGATGCATGCAACACCCAATCTGATGCGTGCAACACCTTATCTGATGACATAGCCTCAAAATTTCGTAATATGCCTTATGCTAATGCGAAATCATTGGCGTCCAAATTATTAGATGATCTACGACAATGGGCTATAACGAATAATGTTCCTCTGTCTCACATAACACAACTGTTGGCCATATTGAAACCATTCCACCCCCATTTACCACTAGAAGCCAGAACAGTGCTGAAAACTCCAAGGGCAAGCTGTGTACGACAGATGGGAGATGGTCGATTTTCATACTTAGGGATACAACAAGGAATTATTGCACAGATGCAATGGAATGTGCTGCCAACTGATGGCCACATTACTTTGCAATATTGATGGAATCCAAATTTGCTACTGATTGATAATATTAAATGTGTAATTCCATTTCCTGTGGCAATTTACTGGGGAAAGAGCAAGCCTACATCAGTTCATGAATATCTTGAAGACTTCATCACAGAAATGAATGGAATTCTTACGGAAGGTATATCATTCGGCGGAAAACATTACCATGTCAAGCTACATGCATATGTGTGTGATGCACCTGCCCGATCATTTGTGAAGTGCATTAAGAGCCATACCGGATTTTATGCTTGTGAAAAATGTGTGACAACAGGGACATATATTAATGGATGAGTGACTTTTCCTCAGTTAAATGCAGCATTACGCAAAAATGACGATTTTTTGGGATATTATCAAAGTACACACCATCACCACCAGACAGGAGTATTACCACTCATGAAGCTACCTCTAGGGTTGGTATCCCACTTTCCACTGGATTCCATGCACTAAGTTTACCTTGGTTTGGTGTGATGCGCCGCATGATTAGGTCATGGAAAGTTGGAGATTACAATGTCAGGCTAGACTCGCGTAACGTAAAACTTATATCTACAGAAATGTTGAAATTGTCAAAACAATGCCCTTCTGAGTTCAGCAGACATCCACGATCACTTCAGGATGTTGATAAGTGGAAAGCAACAGAATTTAGGCAATTCCTGTATTACTTTGGACCTGCCATATTAAAAGGTATTCTGCCAAAAACTGTATATGATCATTTTCTGATTCTGCATGTGGCAATAACTATACTCAGCAGCAAAAGATATATCACATTTTTGAGCTATGCTGAACAACTGCTGAAGACTTTCGTGGCACAAAGTGAAAAACTATACGGAATCATCTTCATTTCATATAACGTCAATAGCTTAAAGGAGAACTGACACGGTTTTGTAAGGTACCCTGATAATCAGCTGTAAAGTAGTTATTGTGTCCCTTATAACACTGGCTAAAGCAGAAATCAATTTACAATTGAATCAAAAAAGTTATTAGCGTTTTACCGAATGCGGCGCCAAAGCGTTTCCATGGAAACGGCACTGAAAACGGCACTGGCATTCCAGCGGCTTGCGAGCGGCTGCGTGTATAGGGCGCACATTGTTCGCCTCGCGTGAATAACGTCGCCAGCGGGAGAGCCGAGTTTTCAGGATTGGCTGAGCTAAGATTGGGCGGGGCTTCAATCCATTCGTTTGCATTTGGAAATGCAGTTTGTACGATGCATAGAGCTATATTAATAGTACTAGAGGCGCAATCACGTGACCTCGCTTCGTTGCAGCATATGACGTTCGATGACGAGCAAGGCGCCATCTTAGGCGGGGCATACGAAAAAAGTACGTCAGCTTTTACCACCTGGTTTTG
>JAVBJR010000038.1:0-3968 GCA_031546965.1 Dysgonomonas sp. | reverse complement strand
CGGGGATGTTTATGTTTGTGAAATAAGGTCTGAAAGTGAGCTCATCCAGGCGTTGAATGCGCTTCAAATTGGAGGCAAGCTATATGAACGCAATGAATCGCTTTCCACATCAACTCCAAGTCTAATAAAACGCCAGAGTAATTTCTCGTGACTCTAATCTTAGCATCTGGCCCGAATGGGGTTAGGGGTGGTCCGTTGGGAATTTAGTCCAAACTCTCTCACATACACACACATACACACACAGCATTGTATTGTGCGTAGAGATAGAGAGAGGAAAAGTTATTCGCCTCCCACAGAGTTGGCCTCTCCAGACGTAAATAAGTAGCGAAACAACTACTTCCTTCTTTATATCCCCCACAACATCGTATTTATACGACGATATTTCCGAGCCCAGTTACACGAAACGAATTTCAGATTGAGTCCCCCCGCAACAGCCTGTCCCATAAGTCCGACACCGCATAAAAGCGCAGTAAAGAAACGGCGGCCGCCATCTTGCCTCCCTATCACATCCACTACTTCTACTATCAACCGACAATTTCAAGACTTTTATATACGTCTTAATGCTCCATTATCAACAACCCCCACAATGCAACAGTTATATGCCAGCAGTCGGTTCGTTTCTGTACAGGCAACTCTTTGGCCTTGATCGAGTCCAGAAGCTGGAAAAGCGGTTCTTAATCTTCGCAGCATCCGGTTGTCATGGTTACTACATTTGCAACTTCTTCGGTAACGTTTTATCAATGTGTATCGTATTTATGTATAGTGACAATGTCACATTGCAAAGGCAAACAATTGCACGCTAACTATATTTCCCACTGGTATAAAAGCAATTTGTGACAAAATTACCATTTGTGTTTGTTGCATTTGCATCGACTTTTGTTGCTGTCCTTATTTCATGCAATGGCCATAGTCAATGAGATCGTTCAGATATCATTTACAAGACCAGAACAATATTCAAAATTCCCAGTGCATTATATTTACTATAGCTATGCAAACATGGTATGTTAATGTATAGATATTTTCGCTGCTTTAGTCAAATTAGAAATATTTTGGTATATAACTGAAATTGTAAAATATTACTATATATATATATATATATATATATATATATATATACGTAATTGAAAAATATTTGTAAAATAAACCACAAATGCAAAACTGAGAAGTGATGTACATGCCTTTGAAAATGCATTGTAATTTATATAGATTAATGAACAATAATAAGTTGCATAACTATACCACACACTTCTCAATTTTCTGCACAAGATGGTGCCCCAAAAAACATCTTCAACTTTGACAAAATTGTCTTGATAATTTAATTTTTCGTGGAACTATGTATTTCAAAGATAATTATAATTCAGCTTCAAAGTTTTGAAGCCATTGATGACATGCTGACGTCACAAAACGAGGCGTCTCCTAACAAATTGCACCGTATTTGTGACGTCAGCAAGCCAGCAAACGTCGAAACCAGAGTGCTAAGAACTTTTATTATATTAGTTTTCATACAAGACTTCGGTTTAACACTCGTTTGATTGAGCATTTTGCTTCATGTAACCTAAGTTTAAGTAAACTTTACAACCAGTTTCACTTCACCTTTAAGTTAGAAATTTACTATGCAATTTAGGGGAAAATAGTAAATAAAGTAAATCAATCGTTTCACCTGCACGGTATTCATTATTACCTTCATATACCTGTCATAAGCTTGCATGTTAACGACAACACAGAAGATTTTCCAATTAAATTTAGTACACAAGATGAAAACCTATAAAAATTTTCAGCAACAAACACGCCATTTACGCTTCAAGATACAATTTGCGAATGTGCAATATAATTTACTTTTATAGCAACTTACATAATAGTTAGGTCAAAACGGTCTGCTTTCAAAATTAATGTTGCAAGCACGTTGCAAAGATTTTTAATTTATGGACTGCATGGCTTTCGGATTAAACAATTAGAGCTCGCTGTTCGTATAATTAAGCCTACAAAACCATAATTTTTCCCAATTTGCTTCGTCTTTCGGATGCACACAGCTCAAACTCATTTACCAAAATCTCGTATTGCCTTATTACTATAGCTATACAGAACAATCGACTGATAATATGGTTTATTTGTAACTGTGCATAGTTTTTAGGTATTGTCCAGTTATGAAAGAAATAAACCAATTTATCCAGTTGGAAATTTAAAAAGTTGAAATATATCTGAAGTGTTCCTTTATATGTTGGTTGTATATAGTATAGAGCATTGTACAAGTGTTTATATAAAGAAATGGGGGAAAAAGTGAGTGAGCCATGAAAAGGGGTGTATGTTCCGGTTGTCGTTTATGACACGTCTTCACAAAGTGGAAATAAAAGTCACTTTCACATTTGGTACAGACATCACACAATCACAAAGAAAGTAGTTGTGCTACTACATAGTCCAGTTTAACTTAAGCCCACATCCCATGTATCAAAACCCCAAAACGATACAGATTTTATATCGGTATTACTTAAAGGTGAACTGACAGGGTAAATTTATTGCAACCAATGTCTGTGAAAATTGTCCTATGCATTAACAACATGTATTTGCATATGTCCAATTTTTTTCTAATTTTTCCACAGATTCGTTTTTTTAATAAAAATTCGCAAATTTACCCTAAAATAGGTCCTCAAGTCCTCACACTGTCAAAATTTACATCCGGGACAGTGCGTATGGCATGCCACTTGCACCAAAACGTGCTAAATGCCTATTGGCTATACAGGTGGCTTCCCCACTTCATATGCTGGAACAAACTCTCCATACTAGAATTTTTCCCCTCCTAGCCTCTGTGCACAGGCCCAACCAAAAACACACAACTTCAATCTGTTAAAACACTTTTCATAAATGATAAAAAGAGTAGATAAGAAATGAACTCATAGTTTTAATTTTAATCATTGACATTCTTTCTATACAGTCCGAATATCATGGGGTGTTACAAAACCCTGTCAGTTCACCTTTAAGTCATATTTTGTTTAGGTCCATTCAAAATTAAAATCCGATTGTAATAAATTATAATAATCCGATTCAAATAATCATGACTTTGTCTGAAAAATGAATGCAGTGAGCGAGGCAGTGAGTGTGGTACAAAGGAAAACACTATTGCCACCTGGCGGTGAAAAGCACATTTTTTTCCCCCCTATTTAAGCTGCCATTCCCAGCATGCACCTGCGTGTAATCTCATCCCCAAAAGCTCAATTCCTCGCAACTTGTGGTAATACAAAAGAAAGAAGAATAACATAAGAGAAATTAGACAAATGAAATTTGCACTGTAATTAAATCATCCACTTGTGGTGATAGCACACTTATGTTTAGCCTCCAGTCTCCAAACAATAGCAGTCTATTTACCTACTAAAGAAATATATAATGAAGACAAAAATGGAGGAAAATTGCGATTAACCATAATACAGTAAATATATACATCGATCCCAATAAAATGCAGGCCTGGAATTACACTTCAAGATTCAGTTTGGCACAGTATTAAACAGTACAGTTGTAATATTTAACAGATTAGGGATGTTAGGGCAAATGTTCAGTTCCTACCTTTTTGATGAGTGTTTGTTTGTTCTTCCACCAGCACATTTAATTGGAATTTGAGTCCTTTTCACAATATTGCACTAAGTACTTCTTGAACAAGTGGATTCACTCCAAAAATAAACGAAAACTTTGTTTCAAACTGTCCTTTCTTAGTTGTAACTTTCCTAGTTGCAATTAAGCTGCTGAAGCTGGCCAACGTCGAACACCAAATGAAACTGATTTGCTCAAATCAATTTCAGTTTCGCAATCAATTGCAACAGTTCGACCCTCAGAACGCTTTTCAAGCCAAACATGCAAATCAGTTTCCAGTCCAAAGTCCTCATTTGTCTCCTCAAAATGTCACTATTAATAGTTTCTTACAGGGGACGTTCAAAAATTAAATCGAATTCAATGGCTGCATTCAATAATCTTCAGCCAAA
>JAVBJR010000101.1:0-5542 GCA_031546965.1 Dysgonomonas sp. | reverse complement strand
CAAGCCTGGTGGAGCCGTAGGTGTCTGCCACAGGATTCGCACCATCGACCACCCTCCTGCTTGTTCAGCTTTCAGGCCTGAAAACGCTGCCAAGAGGAGACTGGTCGCACAACATCTGGAGGACTACCTAAAGTGCGGAGCTATTGAGCGCTCTTGTTCCGCATGTAGGTCTTCGCCGGTGGTGGTACCGAAGCCTGATGGGACTTCAAGATTCTGCGTCGATTACAGGAAGGTCAACGAGCTTACCATCCCAGATAGCTACCCAATGCAGAACATCGAGGACATCCTCTCGCGACTGGGTAAAGCTAAGTGGTTCACTGTTTTAGATTTTGAGAAGGGTTTTTTTCAGATTCCTCTAGCTCCTGAAGACCGGGAGAAAACAGCATTCTCCACCCACAAAGGCCTCTTCCAATTTACGGTGATGCCTTTTGGACTACGCAACGCGCCGGCCACTTTCCAGAGATTTATGGATGCAGTACTGGGTGATGCTGCTAGGAAGTGGGCCGAGCCATTTTTCGACTATGTCATCATTTACTCCGAGACGATGAAAGATCATCTGGAGCATTTGGAGGATGTCGCAGAACCGTTTCCTGGCGAGCCGGAATGCAACTCGTGCGTCGAGTGCGTGCGGGGCATTCGTAACAACGCGCAGCCTTTGTTTCGCTGCCGCCATCACCATCCGTTCGGCCAGGCTGGAGCCATCTCGACGGACTATCTGTCCCAGGAACCGCGAGTGCCGTTTCCTCCTGGAATACCGGACTCGATGACGGCTGCCGAGTTCCACCGACTGACGCCGGGACAGATCGCGGAATATGCCGCTCGCCTCCTGCCCAGGTCCGCTGCGCCGCCTGCACGGCCGAATGCTCCGTTGTTGATGGCCGCTCTCGCCGCTGCTAGCCCTCCGCGTTCGGAGGACGCCACCGCGCCGCGACCATCTACTACCGGACCAAGGACCATCGATGCGGCTGAGTATATCGCCATGTCCCCGGCCGATCAAGCGGCGTTCACCGGGTCATCGACTTCGTCGTCGAAGCCGTCAACTTCGACTGGTACATGCTCGATGGACGTGAAGGTGGTCAACCTTCTTCCTGCGGGTATGTCCCTCTCCAATCCTCCGAGATTTGTGCGCGGCCACCCGGCGTCACCACCTTCGCCTCGACCTGTAAGTGCTGCATCGTCTGTTCCGGTTGCCGCGGCGTCTGTTCCTGCCGCCTCTTCCACCCCCGCTGCTGGTCCGTCGTCGGACCAGGGCGCGCAGGGTGGAGCGCGCCAGAAGCAGAAGCCGAAGAAGCCCACCACTGCTCCTGAAGACCGTCCCGCCTGTGCGCCGGTCAACCAATCGATGCAGTTCGCCCGCGAGGACTCGCCAAGCCTCCGCATGGTGAAGCGTCTGCAGCAGCGGATGCGCTCGTCAGTGGTGATCGCGGACCAGTTCAGGGCACCGAGGTATGTGTTCACCACTATGCCCACCGCCGTCATCCGCACCCCGGTCTTCGTTCTGCCCCAACCTTCGCTGTCGAAGGAAGAGCCCGGTCCCCACGGCAAGCCTGTGCGTGGTTTTGGCTGCCAGTACGAGGACTGGATGTCAGCAGAAGAGGCCTGGCGCTACCCCTTTCGTCCTGCCGACAGGGACTTGCTGAACTCGCTGCTGGAGCCCACTTTCGCACTGTCAGACGACTTCTGCGACTCTGTCTACCCTGATGTGGACCCGGATGCTCCCTTGGTGCCAGGTGAGCCCTGGTGCGACAGGCCACGTGCTCCGATGCCGGAGGCTGTAGCCGCCGCTGCGGCTCCTCGCCGTCGTCCTCTTCCTCCTGCTGTGATGTCCGGATACCCCCTGGAGACGGTGGTCGATGTTCTCCGTCTGGCTCTGCGGGCAAGTGCACTGGACATCGATGGCGTCATCCCCGAGGTAGTGTTTGGCTGCCTCGTCACCAACCTGTCCGCTGCTGTGTCTGCTGCCACCACTCCGGCTTCGTCTCCTGTGCTCCACGCTGCTGCGTTTGAGGACTCTAGCAGCGATTCCTCTTCTTCCTCGGTGGCCACGGTGGCCCGGTCGCTGGCAAGCGTCGCAGATGAGGTCGCCGCTGTGGTCAGTTTCGAAGCAGTGGAGTTGCCCTACCCACCGCTCTGCAACGAGGTGCCTGTTCCTGAGAGTCCGTCGCCAGACCCCATGAACATTTCCCCGTTGGCAGGGTCGCCTCAGTACTTGATGGACGCCTCAACGGATGCTGTCGTCCCGGTAGCTGTGGACTTGGACACTCCGTCGCCGGACCATCCTTCCTCCACCTCCTCCGAAGACCGTTGAGTTTGGGCGCTTGCGCATTGTCCGTGCTCTTTTTCGTTTTGGCGCCGTTGGCGCGATCTGATTCGTTTTATTTTGGGCTGTTCGCCGATTTGTTGATTTGCACATTGTCGGCGCTTTGTAATTGGCGCGATCTGGTTTTTCTGGTTTTGGGGCAGTTGCTCCTGTTTGTTTCGCGAGTGCTCGCTCGGACCTGTCCTTCGCTCGTTTTCAGTTTCCTCCCACGGCCGATTTGAGGGGGGGGAGATGTAACGGTCGTGAACCACCTCCCACCACCACCCCCGCGATAATTACCGTGATTAGAGTTATTTCGAGCACTTTTGGCCCAAACTGAACAAAGACCAGGATGTTGGGTCGATGGCCAGCCGGCCATCTGGACCTCTATGGCCTCATTGCTGGTGGCGCCCTCTACCTTTTGGCCATTGGTCCGATGTCGGACGATGGTCCAATTGGTAGAAGAGGCGTGTCTCCCCCGCAAAAGACCATCGAGACCCATTGGGTTATTATTTACGAAAGGAGGAGTTATGATGGGTTTAAAAGCCCTTACCCATTGTATTTTGGGTCGCTGGAATGGTGTAAATTTCGAGTGGAAGTGTCGCCGGTTGTTGGGGGAATTCCCTGTCTACGTTTGTTCAGCGATGGATTGTGCCGAATAAATAAAGGAATTAATAGTTTCTTCGAGGTGTTTTCTTTAGTGACGAGTTTGTCACAAAATAAATAAACCGCACGGCAATGTGTGGAAAAAATTAACTGAACATGCAAACTCTTGGAAATAAGTATTCGAACAGTGTCATTGATCATTGGTTAAAAACCATTTTGTCTTGAATTACTGCTTTTAAATGTTGTGGCATAGAGTCTACAAGTAACCGACAGTAGTTTGTGCCAAGTACGTTGAGCCCAGGGTTTTACAATTTCATCCAACAATTATTACTTATCAATAATGGGAATGGTATCACAGCCTGAGTGACGCGTTTGCCTGTAACATATATACTGAAGCAGTGTCGATTTGTACTTTATGTAAGAATTTCTAAATCTTCCTTCCAAATATCCCTGCATGTGTTATATACATATATGGTACAGATTCCGCGCAATATTTATAATCATCGTGAGTTTATCTACAATTCCACTAAGTTCTAAATTATTTTTACGCACTTAATTTAGGTTCTGTCACATTGTTATGCAGATCACGCGATCGTTATTTCAGAATGTTTTAATTATTTATGTGGTTTATTGTCTACAAAGTTCAGTTCCACTAGTACTGCATGTGGAACTCGTGATTGTATTCCCTATTTGCAACCATTTCACATTCGCATGTATACGTAGGTACATATATATCCAATCATTAAACTTTCAAGTTGGTACGTGATAGCACAAAGTTTTGCAAGTGTGTTTGTGTGCGCATCTTGGAAATCCGTATAGCTAATCTGAAAATTCAACATGCGTTTGACCTATAAATTAGCGAAAGTATACGAAGGATTATTCTGCCAATCTGTTTCGGTATTTCAGCGTTTTTAATTATTTCTTGCCTCGTGGTAATTATGTAATGGCGCATTAACAACTTGCTCACGAAATTAATAATATTCTCTTCGTTTCCGCATGTTCATTGATATTCCAGTATCGTATAACAGATAATGGTTCCAACTCTTAATGTTGTAATATATGCTTGAGTAATATCAATTAAGAGTGGATGAATGGTGGTAATATCAAGAGTGGTCTATACATGCATGCGATTTCACAATTTTGTGCAGAGAAAAGTGTTGACTGATATATAGTTTATTTTGCATAAAATTCCAAATTTTTATGGTTTTAGCACAACTTTGATCAACATATAAAATTAACTTTTAATACATTTCAAATTCACTCTTAACAACTAAATGGACAAGTGCAATACAATAAAGTTAATTTGCTCAACGAAGTAAAAAACGTATTTATTTCAAAATAACCATAATTTTAGATAGATAACTGTTGAATCTTTCCATGTGGATTTTAGACAAATACATAATTCATTAGAACACCTCTCTGAAGTATTTTGGTGCACGATCTTAAATATAATTGGAAAAGTGAAACGTAATTTTTACATCACCCCAACGTACTTTTTTCTATTGGGCGCGCGGCTTACCGATTGCTGAATAGTTTCCCCAATTTGCCACCAGATGGAGCAGCTAAGCGCGTAATCCAAAGACGGTCATGACCGTCTTTCGTGCACGAAAGGCAGCCAAATGAACGTGGTGTTATTAGATTTCTTTTGTCTTACAATATGATTTTTTCCCAGTACCTATATATGTAAACTGATCATTTTCCACTGTAATTGTATCGTATATTGGAAATAAAAGTTAAAGGACAAGTTATGGATTTTATTCATACAAAATAATCTCTTTCAATTGCAGCATCAAACTTTTATTTATAACTTGCAATAAATAATTATTTGTTAAAAATAGGTTAAAATCACTCCAAAAAGAATAATTAATATTTGGAGGTAAACTGAAACATCTTTCCCTCACTTTCCACCTCCTTTTATACTCTCCCCCTACAAAAATATTTTCTCAAAACTTCATAAATTTTGGTTTAAATTCATACTCACCTTTTCGCTATGCCATTTATGTTTAGGTACTTTCTGACTTCAATTCGTTTAATATTATAAGTACATGCATTAAATAAATGAATATTTCCATTATTTAATTATAGGATTATCTTTTCGAAGCTGTTTTTTCTGAAGCTAAAGCTGCTTATTAATAATTAAAACGTTGAATGTTAACTTTATGTTGGTCCAAATGCAAATATGGGTAAATTTATGGTTTGATGATGATTTAAAGCTATATAGGGTCAGCACTTATGACATATTGATTATATGCCAAAGACTCGCGTTCCAAATCTAATAGCAATGAATTGTATGGTGCATTGACTATATATACTCGCTCCTGTATATATTTTAATCCTCTTTTTCTGACTGATTTGGTTGGCGAAATTTGAAATCGCTGCCATGGGTATTAGAAGAAATTTATAGATAGATTTGCAAACTTATTAAAGTGGAAAATTCCATATGATAGGAAAGGTTTTGGTGGTCAGTTTATTTGAGTGTGAGTAAAATATGTCATATATACAGGGTGTCTCAACTAAGGAGAGCCACCGGAATATCTGGAAGCCTATGAGAAATTCAGTAAATATGATTATGGATCGAATAGGAAGTGCACCATGGCGATTTCAAATATTAAACTTCCGGTGACCTTGAACGTTTAT
>JAVBJR010000946.1:0-3010 GCA_031546965.1 Dysgonomonas sp. | reverse complement strand
TACATCGGGTTTTAACAGACAGCTGACGAGGCCAGAAGGCCGAAACATGCATGTACTGTCTTAATTTCTCTGGTACTGGTCGATTCCCACGTGTTTGTGGGCGAGATAGTACCTTAAGGAGAAATAACTTGTGAGATTAAGGATTAAAAAATTAATTGAATAGGTTTGGACTTGTTTTTCCTAGCCTCAGTGTACATACTCTTTTTAATGCCCCTATAACCCCATTGCTTATACAGTGTCAGGATAGTCCATTGGTAAGTTATAGGCTTTTGGATCATGGGGTCCCAGGTTCAATTCCCAGTGTGGCCATCTATATCAAAGACTTTTTAACCTTTAAAATATGATAGTGAATAATATACTTACCTTCAATCAATTAATTGGATTTGTTACATAGTAATTACTGTATTGATACTTACCTGAGTGTGACGTCAAGCAAGATGGCTGATCCAAGATGGCGGCGTTTCAAAATGGCGTAATACAAAATGGCGTAATCCAAGATGGCGTAATCCAAGATGGCGGCGTTTCAAAATGGCGTAATGCAAAATGGCGTAATCTAAGATGGCGGCATTACAAAATGGCGATTAAAAAAAAGTAGTTTCAGATAGGACTGAATTTGCGGATCGGTACGTATCGATTGCGGATCGGTATGTATCGATTGTGGAACGATGACGTCATCCAAATTCCACGAATCGATGACGTCATATTAGCGTCAGATAGGACCGAAATTTGAAAAAAAGGCTTCAGATAGGACTGAAAATTGAATTGGCCACGCCCCCTAATTCCTAGAATAGCCACGCCCCCTAATTCCTGGAAATTTACGGTGTATCACCCTGCTCTACTACCTGTAGATTTCAAGAGTAAATTTTGGATAATGAATACAAATTTAACTTTTTATTTTAAGCAAATAAATGACTTTACTTATTGATTTGCCTTCTAACATAAGCTTTAATTTGTGAGAATGCCAGATAGGATACATTTTGGTGCAATAGCTAGGCAAATGTAATTTTGTGCAAAGCTGTATGCCTCATTTAAACTATTAACATTTCATATTACTTTCTAGGCGTGTAGGCATTTTGAGGTGTATAGAGCCTTGGACAATTATGGGCGGTTAAAATACATTGAAAGAGATGAGACATTTCAAGCAATTTCGAATGGAAGTAAAGTAGGATTGTTAGGAGTAAAATACGGTGCACATCAATTTCGACTCCAGCCACGAATTGGCAAATTGAAAAATCCTATTTGCCAATATCCAGCAAGTTTAAGATCTAATGCAGACTTCTTATTCATAGATGCATTTTCACGCATGTAATGCCACGCTGTATACTGGTTTGAGCATTTTATTCCACGCTCACCCTGGATCTTTACGTTTTCGCAGGTTTCTTCGGCTAAAGGAAGTTGGGATTCTGCAAGCTTACCAAAAACGAATCTATGACTTAGACCGAGAAGTACAGTCACCTATCAAAGCAATTACATTCTTAGAAACATGGTTTACATTTGCAATAGTTGCAATTGGAATACCCATTGCTTTTGTTGCATTAGCTGTAGAGTTATATGCCCAAAGAAATAATTGACTTACAATACACATTCAAGCACGTTCAATTCCACTATGCACACAATGCAATAATGGATACCTTATATTTAATCAAGAATATATGTAATCACAAGATGATTTTAAGAAAGACACTCCACCTAAAAAATGGAAATTATATATTGGTACACATGCAAAAATATTAATTGTTGCAATTTACACTGTCAACTGGTTTGTGATAGTTACTGTCATTCCCTCCAGAGATGACTATGCAAAATACAAGCAGATTGACTAGATCCACCAGAAAATAGGTGTCAGGGCTTTGCGCACGTACCTGAAGAACAGCATTCCATGAAACGATGACATCATGCATTATGTGCATTATGCACTAACGTTTAATACATGAATGTAATTACTATATATTTTACAGAGACAAAAATATGTGCTTTATACAGAAAGTAATGCCCGTTGTTTAATTTAATATACAAAATTGCCTTGCAATATCACTTTTCTTTTATTATCATAAGTATATACCATTTTTGTATCATTAACGATGTTACTGCATGTGTGAAAAATGTGAGGATCTGGAAGGGAATGGTAATAGCATTGTCACAAATTTAGTTGGCAGTATGCTAAAGAAATAGTTCACCATCGTTTGTATGTGTTCTCGGCACAGTTGTAATTGAAATTAATTCATTATGCCATCTTTAACTGCACTGCACTGTAATCTCGCTTTGTGTAGTTCAGTACTATAAACATTTCGATTTTGCAATTGTTAAAGTCAAGGTCTTAAATTCGAACAAAAGTAACTGCAAGCCAGCTCTCTTATCCAGCGATGCTGTATGTTGTCAAAAATAAATTACATACTTCGCAGCTTGGAACCTGAAAAAATTTCAAAATCACCAATATCATTATTTAACAATAGGTGATCGCAATTTAGACGTGCACATTGAATTGAACTGCAGTACCCAATTGAACAATTGGAGCACAATCCACACATATAAAAAATTTATAATCGGCAACACAATGTTACCATTTACCTTGGGAAAATGGATGTCTAGCAAATAACTGAAATAACGGCAACAACAATAATAAATAAAAGTTATAAAAAGAATCAACGCGGCTAAAATAAATAATATACAGTGCCGGAAAAAATAATAGCAACTCGCAGTTTCTGTGTGTTTTTTTTGTTTTAATTGTCAAAAATATATCACCTAGCCCAGGAATACATATAGGCTAAACATTTTACATATTATTGAAGTACATGAATACAGCAACATCTTAAGCACAACTGGTATCAATTTGTTTGAAAATTATTCAACAGAATCATAGTTTCCTCAAGAAAATATAATAGCAACATGCAGTTGCTTTGGGAATCTCAATTTAATGCTGGTGTCAGGCCCTTAATAATTGGTATTAAAGCCTTTTGATTGCAATGTTTAGGCATTGAGTCAACAAAGTTAACTAGGGTGTCATGTGGAA
>JAVBJR010000177.1:0-3147 GCA_031546965.1 Dysgonomonas sp. | reverse complement strand
ACCTGAATCCCTTAGTCAATTGTATGGGTGCACCATTGAAAAATCGCACTAATTGGAAAAAGGCGGGACGGCCGGGGAATCGAACCCCGGGTGACTGGCTCACCGTGCCAGTTGCCTCACTCTACCCTACAAGTTAGACCACTCGGCCACCCTTAGATTTCTACTTGTGGGGCCACATGAAATCCTTAGTTTATGCAACTCCAGCAGCCGAACAGCACAACCGAATGTTTGCTGCCTGTGCGACCATTTGCAGGGTTCCTGGCACCATTAAACGGGTGTGACAGTTCATGTTGAGACGTGTTAATGCATGCATTGCATCCCATGGAGGACATTTTGAGCATTGCTGTAAAACCATGTAGCATTTCTTATAATTAATCAGTGGTAAGATGTGGGGAGCATGAATTACGGATGTAACATTTCGGGTGCTACTTAAAAACCTAAGCGTTTGGGGACGTGTTTATAGGTTCCTATAGGAACTTTGTCTTTTTTATACAGGGAATATACCCAGAAAGTTTGTAACACCATTTCATTTACACCCTGTATAGCTAGTACTATACTGTGTTACCTACATAATATCCTTAATATTATGCAAAATTTAATTGAAGATTTTGCAACTACCGTATATCCCATTTCAACTCAACCTGATAATAGATGATGATTGGCTAGACTCGTTATTTGTGGTTGGATACATACAAACCCCGCCCATTTTAGGGTGAATACATACAAATACCATTTTGCATAAGTAGATATGGTTGCAGGCATATTGGCCAAAATTTTAACCTTTTGGTGATTTTCAGGACTGAACAGTAAATGGGCGGGGTTTGTATATATGTATCCACCCACAAATAATGAGTCTAACCAATAATTATTTATTATGAGGTTGAGTTGAAGTAGGGCATAGACTATACTACAATTTCTTCATATTTTGAAGTCTACGAAGACCAATTTCTCCACGTACAACTTAAATTTCTCATAACTTTTAGCAAACAATTTTAAAAACAGATTCTTCTAAATCACTGACTGTATTTTTATATTGGTTCTGTATTTAGTTATATATAATTCCAGGGTATACCGTATAACAACACACTGTTGCAGTTCATGTTAATCACGATGTATAGCAATCGGCATGAGAGTTGACACCGCGCGCGTTCAGATTATGACGTATGCTACTCTCTAAACAGGGTGCCAGTTGGTTAGCCCAGTCAAAGCCCAATCCACTAATCATACAGATGGCACCCTGTTTAGAGAGCTGCATACGTCATAATCTGAACACATTGAGTGTCAACTCTCGTGCCGATTGCTATAGTGATTAAACAGTTTACGTAATCATTGCAGGAATATGGTGAGTTGTAATGTCTGTGTTAAAGTAGTTTATAACAATGTGTATTATAACTTTAAGTTGCAAAAAGAAAAACCTTTACCCTGAGTGGGTTCCCCAAATCCTTCCTGTAGGTACTTTTACGTGCAAGACATGAACTGGGAAGAAGCATGTCACTGCTATACAAGAGTAGTTATAGTCACCACTCAGGCAGATATTTATAACATTAGATGCTCTTTTGTAAATGTAGTAACACTTAAAAAAATATAGTTAGTACCTAATGTAGGTTGTTATTTAGTGTTGCAACTTTCCTTTACAACCCTTTCTTTCCTTTCCTCTACTTTTTTGTGCAAACCTCGCACAAACTCATATTGCGTGACGTTGATACTGACTGCTATGCTTGTTATATACCACTTGTTACCACTTTATTTGTGACCAATGGTGCAGTCGTGACATAGTTGTTGACCCTTGCTATAGTGGCACCAGTATAACTAAACCAGTTGTTGCTATGTCCTTCGATATTAATGTCCTCTTTGGTTAGTGTCTCTATCTCTCTCTATTGTAGTGATATAAGTGTAGCCCTAACTAATTGCTCTAGCCCTTAATCCCTTTAACTATGTAAATAGAGTGCATAATTAACTATATTAGTGACATTCATATCTCTGTGTACTGTGTGGATAGTAGAATAGATCTTAAAAGAGGTAGATGACATATTAGTTAGGTTACTTATAACCAGTTTAGTACAACCTAACAACTGAATTAGGCATGGTCCTGCTTTTCAGAGTATATAGTGGTTATATAAACTAAATATTTGCCAGTGAGTTAGTGTATATAGATTAGTTAGTTAGATTTGCATGGTTTAACATGTTTTCTGAGTTGCATGTAACAGGAAAGTTTACTAACTGATAATTAGTGTTGCGTATTGATCGATGCATAATATCATTGGTTGAATGTGTCCAATTGGTGTGTGATTTGCTGAATGAGTGTGCATCATCATTTGTGTATGTCTAATATCATATCATTGGGGGCAATTCACAGCTGTTGTTCTTCGGTTGGCCACCAGGTGAGCTGCGGTGACATTGCGCAACGAACTAACTTACAAAATCCCCTCTACATTACTGAATAATGCAACTCGTCCAAGGATAAGAAAAGCATAACCTTACTCTGTAATGGTATAGTTGAACGTTTCCAATGTAATGGTGTAACATGATTAATTTGCTATAGTGCGTCTCAACTCAAGATTGCACACATCAACGATTGCCAAGAATTAATTTCACATAATATGTAGGTCGAATTTTCAAAACATTATTGTCAATTAACTTTATTAAGTATATTCCTTGAAATTTGTATAGTGGAAGGTTTTTTGGTGTAGAGTAGTATAGGAGGGCACTTGGGCGCCGGAAGTGACGTCACAGGTGGGCGTGGTAAGTTTTTGCCCTTCTGTGATTGGTTCAGTCCTATCTGAAGCTACCAGGCCCCTCCCACATCCGGTGATATCACATGGCGGGAATAGCAAATTTACTACTATCTGAAGTTAATAGGCCCCTCCTACTCCAGTGACGTCACATGGTGGGAAGGGCCTGTTAGCTTCAGATAAGACTTAATTCAACAAATCATAGAAGGGCATAAATTGGCCACGCCCACCTGTAACGTCACTTCCGGCGCCCAAGTACCCTCCTATACTACTCTGTAAGCATTTACCCCATAAAGCAAGAAAACAAGAGAGAACTACTGCAACCTTGAGTTGAGACGCACTATAGATTTGCTACTTTGGGATTTTCACATAATTTGCAAATAATAATTATGAAAAGTAAAGTACATGTAAATTA
>JAVBJR010000818.1:0-3160 GCA_031546965.1 Dysgonomonas sp. | reverse complement strand
TAGAGAGATTTTGTAAAGGTTGTTCCTTGCAGGAAATCAATAATTTCCTTCAATTAAAATAGGATACAGTGAGGGAGCGTTCATTAATCATGTAAATATGTCGGATTTCTTCGGACGTAAACTTTGATAGTAACGTTACGTAGAAATGTCTTTTCAATGTAATTTTTTAGTAGGAAATGAACAAATATAAATGTTTAATCTTATTCTTATTCTCATTCTTCTTATTCTCGTTCTTATCCTTTCTTATTCTTATTCTTATCCTTATTCTTCCTAGTCTTATTCTTGTACTTCTTATTCTTATTCTTATTTTTCTTGTTGTTTTATGGTTTTTCTTCTTATTCTAATTGTTCATATTCTCATTCTTCCTAAATTCTTATTCTTATCCTTCTTATTCTAATTACCATGCTTCCTCCTATTCTTATTCCTATCCTTGTTCTTATTCTTCGTATTCTTATTCTTGTATTTCTTATTCTTATCCTTATTCTTGCTATTCTCATTCTTGCACTTATTCTTACTTTTCTTGTTGTTCAAGTTGTTCTTATTCTTATTCTAGTTGTTCTTTTTCTTATTCATGTTCTTCCTATTCATGTTCTTCCTATTCTTCTTCTTATCCATATTCTTATTATTATTCCTCTTATTCTTATTCTTATTCTTATTCTTCCTGTTCTTATTCTTGTACTTCTTATTCTTATTCTTGTTATTCTTATTCTTCCTATTCTTATTCTTATCCTTATTCTTATTTTTCTTGTTGAACATTCTGGATTTTCTTATTCTTCTTATTCTCATTGTTCGTATTCTCATTCTTCCTATTCTTATTCTTGTACTTATTCTTATCCTTATTCTTATTCTTATTTTACTTGTTGAACATTCTGGGTTTTCTTATTCTTATTCTCATTGTTCGTATTCTCATTCTTCCTATTCTTATTCTTATCCTTCTTATTCTAATTACCATTCTTCCTCCTATTCTTATTCCTATCCTTGTTCTTATTCTTGCTATTCTCATTCTTACACTTATTCTTACTTTTCTTGTTGTTCAAGTTGTTCTTGTTCTTATTCTTGTTCTAGTTGTTCTTGTTCTTATTATTCTTATTCTTCCACTTATTCTTCCTCTTATTCTTCTTGTTCTTCCTATTCTTCTTATTCTTAAACCTATTTTTATTATTATTCTTCTTATTCTTATTCTCATTCTTCGTATTGTCATTCTTATTGTTATTATTCTTATCCTTATTCTTCCTATTCTTATTCTTGTACTTATTAATATCCTTATTCTTATTTTTCTTATTGTTCTTGTTGTTCTTATATTTCTTATTCTTATATTTCTTATTCTTATGCTTCTTTTTCTTATTCATGTTCTTCCTCTTATTCTTTACAATCTTCGCCTTCCTATTCCTATTCCTCTTATTCTTATCCCTATTCCTCTTATTCTTATTCTCATACTTTGTATTATCATTCTTCCTATTATTATTCTTATTCTTATTGTTATCCTTCCTATTCTTATTCTTATCCTTATCAGTAGCCTTATTCATATTCTTGCCATTGTTCCTCTTCATCTTATTCGTCTTGTTCTTCTTCTACTTATTCGCATTCTTCGTATTCTTATTCTTGTTTATATAATTAGTAAGATACCGTTGAACGCATTCTTTTTACTTCCGCGAACTTATGCGGCAGACTGCGCAGCAATTTCCTTCAGGAATCTCGCAATATCGGTCTCAGATTGATATTACGATAGTAAAATTTGAAGATGTTGAGCTACTTTTATTTAGATTCCTTATCATTTGCCGCTATGACCAAAAAAATGTCTTCGTATTTCAGAGTTTGCCGGAGCGATCGCAGAGACAACAGTCGGCAATTTGGGAATTGCTGACCACTGAAGTGGCCTACATTCGTAAACTAAGGGTCATCACAGATGTAAGATATACTCGTTCATCACTGTTATTTATGGATATACATAAACTGTTTCCCAAAAGTCTGTCTATAATCGCCCACCATTTAAGTTTTCATTTTATCTTTGAAACTAAAGCCGTTAGACTACTAGTCTAAATTAGAAAGTTGTTGGAAACACTGTAATCAACACAGCAGAAAATTTTCAGATTTTTCGGAATAATACACGAGATTTTACGTATACTTGAAAATCATGCTCCACGGCATTGCAGGAAAGCTCATATGCAAGATTCTTTTTACACATTCATAAAAACTCGCGTATTGCTTATAAAAATCTGAAATTTTTCATGTTTACTAATCATTATTAGCTCTACAACTTTGTAATTCACTATATTGCTCTAAACCCAACCGTTCAAAAAATAAACGGTCTTACATATGGCTTACCTACATTGCTAAGGTGAGTGTTCTTCACATTCATAAAAACTCACGTATTGCTTATAAATATCTGAAATTTTGCATGTTTACTGATCTTTATTAGCTCTACAATTACTCTGTAATTCACTACATTGCTCTAAACCCAACCGTTCAAAACATACACTGCTTTGTATATGGCTTACCTGCAATGCTCAGCTGCGTGTTCTTCACACAGTCCTAAAAACTCACGTATTACTTATAAAAATCTGAAATTTTTCATGTTTACTAATCTCCATTAGCTCTACAACTTTCTAATTCACTATATTGCTCTAAACCCGACCGTTCAAAACATACACGGCCTTACATATAGCTTACCTGCAATGCTCAGGTGCGTGTTTATCATGCATTCATAAAAACTCACGTATTGGTTACAAAAATCTGAAATTTTTCACGTTTACTAATCTTTATTAGCTCTACAACTTTCTAATTCACTATATCGCTCTTAACCCAACCGTTCAAAAAATAAACGACCTTATATATGGCTTACCTGCAATGCTCAAGTGTGAGCTTTTCACTCGTTCGTAAAAACTCGCGTATTGCTTGGAAAAATCTGAAACTTTTCAGGCTTACTAATCTTCATTAGATCTACAACTTTCTAATTCCCTATATTGCTCTCAACCCAACCGTTCAAAAAATAAACTGCCTTGTATATGGCTTACCTGCAATGCTCAAGTGCGGGCTTTTCACTTGTTCGTAAAAACTCCCGTATTGCTTGAAAAAATCTGAAAATTTAAATTTACATTAATCTTTGCATTCCCTACAACTTTGTAATTTAAACCAGGGGTCTATCTTTTTTAATTTTTAA
>JAVBJR010000933.1:0-8135 GCA_031546965.1 Dysgonomonas sp. | reverse complement strand
CCAGGTCGATCTCTTTCACCAACAAACCATGCTTCCAAACGTTGAGCAGCAGCAAGCCAGTCTGTTGGGTTGTCAAAGCCACTGCCTACCAAGACAGCCTGGTACTTGGAAGGAAGACCATCCATCAGAACAGCAGGCATTCCAACAATAGGTAATCCAGACCTCTGGAGAAGAATCATCTTTGCTGCATAGTAAGTAGCAATAGTCTCTGTAGACAGCAATCGACGTCGCATGGCATAAGAATTGGATTCTCGATGATAGCTCCAAATCTTGCCAAGAAGCAAGCCCTACAGGCAATCCACTGCATGCCTGAGGAGATTGGAGCGATGTCTTCTGCATACCATTCCAGTGCCTCTCCATCCAGGTGAAACATCAGCTGATGGACTCTACCTTCTGGAAGTTGGTTGGTAGCAGACTCAAACAGATTGATCCACAAATCAGCTCGAATGGTAGATGCACTGCCGTTAAACCTTGCAAGTCGAGCACGAGGTAACTCCATTGACCCAAAGGTCACTGGAGGCATAGGGCCCAAGGACAGCTTTGGAGGGCCTTTTTCTGTAGTCATCCTCAAGGCTTGATGAACTTCTGGTTGGACTTCAGAAATTCCCAGGATGGCTGAACCAGAGAGCCGGAACTGATGGCCTGAGCGCGTAACACCACCGCGACCTGAGTGCCTGTTACTGCTTGGAAGTAAACCAGATGGCTTGCGGAACCTCATCGATGATGACCACCACTAGTGTTGTTACTTTGAGGATGAACCATCAAAAGGGGAGATCCTGTCGACTGCGCCAATTTGTAGCGACCAGTGGAGTAGAGTCCAAATAATCACTATCTTTTATTTAATCTTCCCCAAGGAACATTGTCAAACTTACAAAACACTCAGGATGGAGACAAAAACGAGAGGTCCTTCACTGCACAGTGACTTTCGAGAACTGCCAACTAAGATCTAACAAACTCTCTATTTAAGCAGAAACCAACAAATGGCAGTACTTCTAATTCCAGCTAATTATTGCGACATATGCAAATCTAATGTAAAGCGAGTAACCAGCTCAACAGAGCTAAAACAAGTTAACAGAAGGCTAAACAGGTTTTAGTACAGGGTACAACAGGAGGTGGCCACCTCAAAACTCAAAGGTTAACAATAACAATAACAATGGAAAAACCCCAAAAATCTAAACAAACTTATGAGTCACTACAATTGAATCACTGGTGCGATTCATTTTGTTCATCGCAGTGCATCTTGCTTGTTTCAGTATTTTACAGTATGTGGGTTGCATGTTTCACATAGTTTGAACAGTTCATTCATTCCTCACTATATCAATCAACTCAGCAACTTTGTCTCTTAGTAAATGTTCATTTTGTATAGCTTGATCAACTCATTCATACCTAAATTAAATTGGTAGAGTACATTTTGTCCACTCACCCATTTTGATATTGACATTTGTTTCATTTGTATCATGCCTATTTTCTTTTTTATTTTATTATTTAATTTTGCATAAGTCACAGATTTGGTGCATGTATTGTTACTGGGTAATATTTGCTCAGATTATTATTGCAAGACAGTTTGGTTTATGATATATGTGTTACAGGCTGTGGTGTCACTTAGGCTACACGTCATAGCCTAGGTTGTGGCATCACAACCGTTATCGCTTGCTATAGTGACGTGACAGCCTAGTCATTCATGCTGTGCTGTCACAGGCTCCACCATTTCTGCACAGCTTGACCCAAACGGCAGTTTAAAACATCGGGCGGAGCTAATGGGCGTTCAATGACCTATCCGCCGACTTTAAAAACTTGAAGGTAGTGTTAAAGGAGTGGCTTCCGTGTGGTATTGCCCGCACGAGCGTGTCTACCAGCATATATACGAGTGTCTAATTAGACACATTTTGCATGCAACCGCCTTAAATTATAAAAGATTTTGGGTAAATTAACATTTCTATCGCATTAGATATCTGAAATCTCTCTTTATTTTCGAAGATTAGTACTTGGAATAATTAGGCCTAACGTAGATGTTTTCAGTCGACGTTTGGGTCAGGCTGTGCAGGAACGGTGCAGACTGTGACATCATAGCCTGAATGGACAGGCTGTGAGGTCAATAACAATTGAAAACTGTTGTGATGCCATGGCCTAGGCTATTATGACGCCACTCTCTGTGTGACACAACATACTGTACAATAAGTATATCTATATACAGGATGTCCAGAAAGTCTGGCCTTTTTGCTAATATCTCGAAATTGAAGTAAATGTTTGCAAATGTAATGATTTTTCCATTTGCAACATCCTTTGGTGACAAAATTTTAACATTGTAATATTCCGTCAAGGTCATTCCAAATTCATGTTCTCCAGTTCTGAAGATAGGTGGGTTATGTTGTAACAGCCCGGTTCACTACCGGCGCCATTACAGGCTTCCACCCCCCCTTAGAGCGACGTCTGGCGTAAAGGTGGGTTGTATAAATTAGAGAAATGTAATGTTATTGTGAGCAAATTTTCGAAAGCAGATTTGAAATCGGTAGTGTAGAACAGTAGTCAAAAAACAAATTTATTGTGCCCCCAAGTTGTTATAACACTGTTGACAACAGATGTCATGCAGTGAAGCACTGCTGCACGGTTGTACCCTTTCCACTATTGACATACAAACACAATTGGCAAAATGGAAGCCGTTACGCACTCTGCATTTCCTGAATCCTTGTTTATTGTCATAATGGATTTATTTTCTGAATTGCAATGATACATTGTGGCATACAATACTTTTGCATACTTTACAGTATTAAATTACACTTTTTATTTGCGGCTTGCATTCTTTGTGTCAGGGTACTGATCATCATCACAATTCGTAGGGCATTGAGAATTATTGCATTAACTTCTACAGAAATGCATATTTACACATCTGGGAACATGTACAAGCAGTTCCCTAAACATCTAAACAAAAGCACAGATTATGACTTAAAGCATGTAGTGAGTGCTTCTCTTCATAGCATCTGTAGACAACAGTGCAGTGTTACTTTGGGGCAAATGTAAATTATTCATTGGGATTACCCCTATGCTCCTTTGCCACGATTTCAAATCTGCTATACCCAATGTGCTCGCAATAAAGTTGGGCACATATCTCTAGCTTACATTGTAACGACCCTGGTCCGCACACACAGGGCTTGCTAACAATGTCTTGAATAAAATACCCAACACAATGCAGTCAAGTATTAAATACGAGCATTATTACGCAATGTACAAGTAAGCCGCAGCCACACTTCTGGTGGCACATACTAATTTAAATGTAACTAAAACCTAGACCCTTGTTGTCAGGAACTCGAACTTGGACAGAGCTTGATGAAGCCGAACAGTAGGCATGGAATCCAGGTAAGCAGGAGACAGGAACAGTACACAGGAGTTAGGACCTTGTAGATGGCAAGCAGGAGTCAGGACCAGTAGACAGGGTTGATGGCAAACAGGAGTACCTTGTAGATGGCAAGCAGGAGTCAGGACCAGTAGACAGGGTTGATGGCAAACAGGAGTACCTTATAGATGGCAAGGAGGAGTCAGGACCAGTAGACAGGGTTGATGGCAAACAGGAGTACCTTGTAGATGGCAAGCAGGAGTCAGGACCAGTAGACAGGGTTGATGAAAGTGGTGCAGTGGAAAGGACAGCACCAGCCTTTATAGGACTTGCTATGAGATCCACCTTGGACTGTGGACGCAGGACAGGCAGGAATTGTTTGACAGGAGGGACAAGGTACAAGTGGCAAGATTTGACCTTGGCTTCCAAGAACCGGACCCGAGACTGGTTTCTGACACCATGTCCCCCCTTCCGAGCCCGCGGGCGCAGCGGGGGAGAACCAGGCTTTCCCGGAAAACGAGAATGAAAGATGTTGAGGGCAACGTCAGTCAGGTTATCCCGAGGCGCCTAACTCCGATCTTCAGGACCGTAACCCTCCCAGTCCACCAAGTATTCTAGGCGACCACGGTGCCAACGGGAATCCAGCACTTCCTTGACGATATAGAACGGATCACCCGCAACAACTATGGGGGGGGAGCAGGTTGATGACGCCCGGGTAACGTGTTTGGGTGGAACGGCTCCAGAAGAGAAGAATGGAATACATCGTGGATGCGTAGATGAGATGGTAAAACTAGGCGGAAAGCAACGTCATTGACCTTCTCCACAATTTCAAAAGGACCCAGGCGTCGGTGATCAAGCTTAGAACAAGGATGATGAGTAGCAATGTTGCGACGTAAAAGCCACACCTTGTCACCAACCCGGAAGGTGCAAGGCTGACGACGGCGATCAGACTGAGCCTTGTAAGCAGCCTGAGCCTTGGAAAGTTCCTGAATGACCTGAGCTTGGGTGGTAGATATGTGCGTAACAAACTCCTCACCAGCGGGTACGTTATGCTGTGTAAACTCAGCTGGAGAGACAAGATTGTCGGCACGAGGATGATGTCCAAAAAGAGCGTAGAAAGGGGTGACTTTCGTAGACGCATTGGGGGCGTTGTTCAAAGCGAATTCAGCAAGTGGAAGATAATGAACCCAATCAGACTGCTGGTGGTCCACAAAACAACGGAGGTATTGTTCCAAAGTTTGATTGGTCCTTTCGGTTTGACCATCAGATTCAGGATGAAACGAAGAGGATAATTTCCGTGAAATTCCAAGACGACGGAGAACAACTCTCCAGAAACGGGATGAGAATTGGGGACCTCTGTCAGAAATTATGCTGTCTGGAAGGCCATGTAAGCAAAAGACATGAGTAACAAATAAATCAGCCAGCTGTTGAGCATTAATTGTCTCCATACAAGGACTGAGATGTGTCATCTTAGTCAAACGATCAACCACAACCAAGATAGCATCAAATCCGTCAGATATTGGGAGTTTAGTGATGAAATCAGTAGTGAGGTAACCCCAAGGGCGAACAGGAATCTCCAAAGGCATCAATAATCCAATGGGTCTATGACAAGGATCTTTATTTCTTTGACAAACTTCACAAGTTTGGACATAGTTCTTAATGTAATTCCGCATTCCAGGCCACCAAAAATCCTTGGCAACTAAAGCGTGAGTACGGGCTACACCACCATGACCAGCAACTGGAGAATCATGACGATCGTACAAAATCTCCAAACGTTGCTCCGGGGACATGATTCGCTTCCGGAAATCCCCAGCCAGGCTGAAGAGTGACTTAGGAATGACCACTAGGCAAAATTGGAAACAACTGTTCTCCAAGATGGCCCCAGAAGGCTCAGGACCGTCAAAGTGTTCATAGTCAGGGCGTCAACTGATAGCATCAGAACGATTGTTGCAAACACCGGGCTGGTAAGTGATGGTGAAGTCATATTGAGATAGGAACAATGACCAGCGGGCATGACGTTGGGAAAGCTGTCTGCGCTTAGAGAAGTAAACTAAATTTTGATGATCAGAAAGTACCGTCACAGTATGCCCAGCACCCAACAGATGATGTCGCCATACTCTAAAAGCATCTATGATGGATAACAGCTCTTTATCGTGGACAGTGTAATTTCTTTCCGCTGGAAGCAGCTTACGGGAATGGTAAGCAACGGGATGAAGTCTTCCTTCGTGCTGTTGTAAGAGTATGGCACCTACAGCATAATTTGAAGCATCAGGTTCGACGAGAAAAAGCTTGTTGGGATCAGGGTGTTTGAGAACGGGACTGTTGGTAAGAGTTGCTTTTAAGGCCTGGAACGACTGGATCTCCTTGGTTGACCAGATAAACTCCCTTTTAGGTGATGTCAGATCCGTTAAAGGCTTAGCTATGGCGGAGTAATACTTCACAAATTCCCGAAGAAAATTAGCAAGGCCCAAAAATCGTTGCAAATTTCTACGGTCTGAAGGAGTAGGCCACTCTAATACCGACGACTGGATCTTCTCAGGAGTCATCCTTAAACCCTCTTGCGAAATGGAAAACCCAAGAAATTCTACTTGCTTGCAAGTGAAATCACACTTCTCCAACTTGGCGAAGAGACGATGTTTACGTAGCCGGTCCAACACTGTTCTAACATGCTGCCTGTGAGACTCCTCATCTTCAGGGAAGATTAAAAGGTCATCTTGGAAAACGATCACAAACTGATCCAAAATATCAAAGAATATTGCATTCATCATTCCCTGAAAGACAGCAGGAGCGTTGGCTAGACCAAAAGGCATCACAATATATTCGAAGAGTCCCCAGGGTGTCTTAAACGCTGTCAGGTACTCATGACCCTGGCGGATGCGAATTAGCCAATAGGCGTTACGAAGGTGGATCTTGGTAAAATATTTTGCTTTGCTGACCACTGAGAAGAGATCAGAAATGATAGGTAAAGGAGCTTTGTTCCTCACTAACAACTCATTCATTTCACGATAATCCACAACTGGGCGCAAAGTCCCGTCTTTCTTCATGACAAAAAAAATTGGTGACCCCGCAGGAGACGTTGAGGGACGAATAAAACCCTTCGCCAGATTGTCATCAAGGTAATGCCGTAGTTCCAATCGTTCTTGCACAGTTAGTTTGTACATCTTGGGTGCTGGGAGAATAGCTTTAGGATCCTTTAATTGAAGGACACAATCGTGAGTACCATGCTCTGGTAATTCTTCAGCTTTATTTTTATCAAATACATCATGGAAATCCCTGTATTCCGCTGGTAACAGGGTGCATTGCGCACAAGACATAGTAGAGATGGGAAGCGTCCCATCGCTTTCAGTACAGATACTTTCACCAGGATAAGTTAGAGTTCTTAGGCGGAAATCAATTATAGGGTTGAAGTCTCTAAAACCAGGACATACCCAGCACCAGATCATAACCCTGGATCCGTGTTTGGTAGAAATCACACTTCCTTGTTTGATCCTGAACAGTCAGATCAACATCTTGAACCTTGAATTTGATTGAGCCATCAGTGCTGGGTCTACTATCAAGCAATGAAAGGTCGATGGGAGTAGGAAGTTTAGTCAGAGGAATTTGATGAAGACTGCAAAATTCTTGATCAATAAACATGTGGGAAGCTCCTGAACCAATCAAAGCTATGCCAAAAACAACAACCTTCCCTACCTTTAAACCGGCCTTGACAGTCACAGGGGCAATTTGCTGGGAACCCTGAAAGTTACGCTGCTGTCCAAAGGATGGTCGAGTGGGGCACGAAGAAACAAAATGTTCTGAGGAACCACAGTAATAACACAATCTCAATGAACGTCTTCTCGCTCTCTCAGCCTCACGAGGGTTGGACGAGTTGGCAATGTCAACTTCCATTTCTTCTGGCTCAACAACACGTCTAGGAGACAAATTCTCAAATCCTTTGATGGGAGATTGTTCACTAGGTGGTCGACTGCATTGCTTGTGCACTATTGTAAATTGCTGGAGAATTTGCTCAGCTTGAAGTATTTGTCGCTGTAGAGTATGAATATTGTAAGTATTGGGACTGAGAGCTACCCTTTCCGCATGGGCTTGATTTAACCCCCTTCTCAAGGCATTAACTAAAGCATCATTGGAGTATGTTGACTGGGCAGACAATTGGAGAAAATAAGCAATGTAAGAGTTAGCTGATCTATTTCCTTGTCGGAGATTGTCAATCGCCAAATTGGCCTGATGTTGAGGATCAATTCCTCCATACTGTTGTCTTAGGGCTTCAAAGAATTCTTCCAAAGAACCTCCAACTCTAGGATCTTGGATGTTGCTTATTGCAGTGAACCAAGATAGGGCGGCATCCACGAGATGCAAGGAAATATAATCAATGCGAGCAGCATCGGAATTGAAAGTGTGATGATACCGGCAAAGCATAACCTTCATTTGATGAATAAACTCAAAAAGATTTTTCCCACCACTATACCTGGCAGTGGGATGAAGTAAGGCAGGAACTGGAACAGGTTGAGTCTGCAGACGCAAAGCAGTCAACTCCGAAATCAAAATTTCCCTCTCGGCCCTTAGGGCCTGTAGTTGTCGCTCAGTTTCAGACATGACCAGGATCTTAGTCCACTTTCATTCTGTCAAGAACTCGAACTTGGACAGAGCTTGATGAAGCCGAACAGTAGGCAGGGAATCCAGTTAAGCAGGAGACAGGAACAGTACACAGGAGTTAGGACCTTGTAGATGGCAAGCAGGAGTCAGGACCAGTAGACAGGGTTGATGGCAAACAGGAGTACCTTGTAGATGGCAAGCAGGAGTCAGG
>JAVBJR010000432.1:0-2838 GCA_031546965.1 Dysgonomonas sp. | reverse complement strand
ACTGTTCTGTTTCTTAGTTGTTCTGTTTCTTAGCTGTTCTGTTTGGAAGTAATTCGGTTTTGTTACTGTTCTGTTTCAAAGCTGTTCTTTCTCTTGATTACTCAGTTTCTTAGCTGTTCTTTTTCTCATCTATTCTGCTTTGTACGTGTTTAGTTTGCAAACTGTTCTGTTTCTTAGCTATTCTGTTTCATTACGGTTCTGTTTCTTAGCTGTTCTGTTTCTTAGCTGTTCTGTTTCTTAGCTGTTCTGTTTCTTAGCTGTTCTGTTTCGAAGCTGTTCTCCTTCATTGCCGTTCTGTTTCTTGCCTGTTCTGTTTCGTACCTGTTTAGTTTGCAAACTGTTCTGTTTCTTAGCTATTCTGTTTCTTGACTGTTTTGTTTCGACGCTGTTCTTTTTCTTGACTATTCTGTTTCAAAGCTGTTCTGTTTTGTTGTATTTCTTTCGTTACTGTTCCCTTTCGAAGCTGTTCTGTTTCTTAGTCGCTCTCTTTCCTTACTGTTCTCATTTGTTACTGTTCCGTTTCGAAGCTGTTCTGCTTCTTGACTGTTCCGCTTCGAAGCTGTTCTGTTTCGTACCTGCTTAGTTTGGAAACTGTTCTCCTTAGTTATTTTGTTTCGTAGCTGTTCTGTTTCGAAGCTGTTCTCCTTCATTGCCGTTCTGTTTCTTGCCTGTTCTGTTTCTTGGCAGTTTTGCTTCGTTAAGGTTTTCTTTCTAAGTTGTTCTGTTTCATTACGGTTCTGTTTCGAAGCTGTTCTGTTTTGTTACTGTTCTCTTCCTTAGTTTTTATCTTTCGTTACCTGCCATTCTGTTTCTTAGCTGTTCTTTTTTTCACCTGTTCTGTTTCTTACCTGTTTAGTTTGGAAACTGTTCTGTTTCTTAGCTGTTCTGTTTCTTAGCTGTTCTGTTTCTCATCTGTTCTGTTTCTTAGCTGTTCTGTTTCTTAGATGTTCTGTTTCTTGACTGTTTTGTTAATTCCCTTCCAGAAATTTTCTGAACTGCAACAGGTCTGCACGTGAAACAATGGCACACCTGCGACATGTCTGCTGCAAGTCTGCTGCAAGTCTGCAACATGCCTGCTGCATACTTTAAGTACATGCCAAACTGCAGGAAGTCTGCAAATAATTTATTGTGCATGCAGCTAATGTGCAGCTTACATTCCTGCAGACCTGCTGCAGACTTGCCACAGCCTTCATGCAAATTGCCACATATTCTTTAAAGTATGCAACAGGCGTATCGCAGGCTTGCAGCAGACTTGCAGCAGACATGTCGCAGGTGTGCTATAGTTTCACGTGCAGACCTGTTGCAGCACTGGTGCATTGCTGCAAGAGAAGAAAATTTTGTGTAAGGGTCGGGTATAGTTCTCATTTGTTACTGTTCTGTTACTGTTCTAATATAAGCCCCTCCCACTTCTAGCCTCTAAACAAGGGTGTTTATTCCTTCTTTTTCCCATATAATTCCTCTCTTTTAGATATAATTTTCCACCCCTGTAATTGGCGCACATTCAAATTTTCTGCTCCAGTATACTGTTGGATTTCAGGGGCTGGAATCTAAGGACCTGTTTCTTTTTTTTATACATATACACCCCCCCCCCCTCTAGAAAAAAATAGGAGTGTCTGAATTGGTCTCTCTCTATAAGAGCATTACATGCTTTTACTGTATACCGATGATGAATAGGGAAGTTTGAGGTCTGAGTTGTTGTTGTGTAAGAAGGGGGGGATGAGTTTGGATTTTTGGAGGGGGTGGGAGGGGTTTGGGGCAAGTGGGCGGGGCTAGTAATGAATTAATTGCAACGTCTGGGACCTACAATGGACCCAGGGATGTTGCAGACACCAGGGGTGGGTTAAAAAGACGGTGACAGGGTCTTGATTGATGACTCAGGACCTTTTTTTTTTTTTTTTTTTGAGAAGGGGGGGGGGGTCATGCGTGTCCAAAAATGACAACCCCTCTTTTTTTTATATATGTAATTCACTTGCATGCACCCCTATTGCAAGAGGTGCATGACCTTGGCCCCCCTTGCCCATCCATTTGGGACATTTTGGACATTGAACCTAGAGCTAGACCCCCAGAAATGAAAAAGTAGGGGGAAATGGGGGGAAAAGGACCCGGAAGTGACCGCTGTGACGTCACTAGTAAGGGATGGTTTGGTCAGAAATCGGCTTCGTCATGTGCAAATGGACACAACCAGATGGTCACAGGTGCACAACTTGACACTCACAACTCGTCACATGCACTGCTTGTCACATACTACTCGTCACACACTTCTCGTCACACACTTCTCGACACGCGCTGCTCGTCACATGCTCCTTGTCACACAGCTCGTCACATACTATGTCACATGCTACTCGTCACATGCTACTCGTCACAGACTAATCGTCACACAAAACCAGAAACACAATAATCATGCAGCTCGACACACTCTACTCGTCACAGACTGCTCGTCACATACTATGTCACATAATACTCGTCACACACTACTCGTCACACACTACTCGTCACACACTTCTCTCTCCTGCAACTTGACACTCTACTCATCACACTTCTCGTCACGTTCTCCTCGTCAATACTTGTCACACACTTGCTCGTCACACACTTGCTCGTCACACACTGCTTGACACACATTGCTCATCACATACTATGTCACATAATACTCTTCACATAATACTCGTCACACACTTCTCTTTCATGCAACTCGACACACTCTACTTGTCACACACTGCTCGACACAATAATCGTCACACACTCCTATTCCAGCACTTCTCGTCACACACTACTTATCACGCACTGCTCGTAACAAACTCCTTGTCACACTACTTGTCACACAAAGCTCGTCACACACTA
>JAVBJR010000325.1:0-2530 GCA_031546965.1 Dysgonomonas sp. | reverse complement strand
CCTACCTCTCGCCAAATGTCTTTGCAGGTTTTAAAGATGAAACAACGTTGTCACGATGGCAATGTGGGCAGTAAAACCAAATTCTTCCGATTCAATAATCCTCAGCAATTCCAGCATGATCGAAAAACTCCGCCATTTTGTAAACGAAAAAAACCGTTGCGTATTCGCTTGTTCTGCGAAGCGAATTTGAACTCGACTCCTTTGACTGGAGCGCCGCAGTGTCGCCAAACTCTATTAAAAAAATGCAACTGCAACAAATAATTTCACACGCATTAATTTTAATTAATGTTTTAATGTAAGACCTTGCATAATGTTTAGTACAAATGTCAGCAGTGAAGATCAAGTCTGAATAAAATCGAAATCGTGATACATTATTTAGATTAGTAAAAAAGTCAATGCGATTTAAGCATTGATTTCAGTGTCAAACAATTTCCACATGAAATTCAATTTATAACAAGGGAAGACGAATATATTAAAATCAAACAATATAGTATAGCCAGGAATTAAAGAAAAGATAGCTTCTTGAATTCTATTGTTATATAAACCATTGTATTTTTTCATTATTAAATTGCAACTTGCCATCAATAAATTCTACTTCATGCAGGCGCAGCAAATTCAATTAATATAAAATAAATGCTATAGTTTATGACTCAATGAAATGTTTATTGCATACTCTTTAAAAGTTTGCATGTTTGATGTATTACTTCTCAAAGCAAATATTAAATCAATTTAACATGTCAGGATCAGTAAACCAATTTTTTAATGAGAATTCAGGAAGATAATTTAAAGACCATGAATTTTATAAAAAAAATTGTTAAGTGAGTCTGAATATGCAAGAGTATGTACATCCGGGATAAAGGGATACATCACTAGCAGCTGCCTTGCAGTACATTGAAATTATAAAAGTATTGCATGTTGTTATATTATAAATAAACCTCTTTTGCGCCAATTGTAATATTTCACCGGTTACTCGGTTTAACTAGTTGTACCATTTTCCCTGCATGTAGTGAGTGAACTTTGGTAATTGCCATTTGTGTTAGTAGATTGTGTGACTCTAAACCCAGAATGTTAATCCTACTTATTCTTGTTTCTCAAACTTTTCGATCCGATTCGATGAACTCTTTGGCGATACATATGAGACATCATGAAATACATCACTGCAACAAAGAACCAGATTCTCAATAAATACCAATGATTAATTTATTAAATCATTTATGTATATAAATAACACTGCTTACCGGGAAAGCAAAGAAGTAGAAGATACAACCGTAACAGTTGTGGAAAATCCAATGATATATTCCAAACATTTGGAAGAGCGTGCGAAAATTTTCTCGTTTCTTCGAAGTACGGAATGTTCCTCAATATAATAACGCCTAATAAAAAAATAAATAAAACAGAAATGAAAACTCGTGTCCAACAATAACTGGTTATCAAACTTGCCTTCACATAGAAAGCCAAGTGGATAAAGTGGTATCCATAATGTGTATCGCAACCAAGTGATGAGACCGATATCACAATTATAAGTTCGTAACATATAATACGGATATCTGAAACAGCCGAAAAATCTAATTTCAAACCAAGTCCAGTAGTATATACTATATATATTAAACTGTACATAATATTCAAACCTTGCAACTTCTATAGAACTCCAGACGACAAAAAGATAAAATACTATGGGTTTTGTTTGCATTCTAGGCTCGGCTTGTATCATCGCAAAAAGCATAAATGCACGTCCGCCAACCTATCAAATCACAATTATTACACCATCCAATCAAATTGTAATTGGATACTGATGTCAGATACCTGCAATAAAGGCTCAACCATTCTTCCTTTTGTATATCCCAAAAGAGGATGTAGAATTTCAAAAAGCTGTAGCAATTGACAAAATATCATCGTACTTCCAACACTTTGATAAGCTTTATTTACGGAATCTGCAATTTGCAAATCACCTATTTTAAACTTACCACATAGAGATAATTAATCAACAAACGAACCAAGTTAATAAAACAAATATTCACCAGCTCCTTCCATTGAATAATTGATGCTCAGCTTTAGTAAAATATATGTAAAGCCACAGAACTGAATGAAGTTGTACATCAACAGGTAAAACTTGCGAATATCATTCACTGAGATAGAAATTATATTTAATATGAATAAAATGCGTTTTTCTTTTTGTGTAATCTGTGTAAATGTTACCACTTGGAAAATCCGCCTTATCATCATCCTTAGTGATGGTCTTCATCAGTTCATCCAGTTCCGCATTCTTCATGAAACAAAAACACTTACTTACAATGCTGTTCAAATGCAATTTGGAAGACCTAATGGATTTTGTATCACACGTACCCCAGGTCCTGGCTTCATTTGCTCATCTTCTTCTTCATCTTTATCCTCATCATCTTCAGATTTCCATCTATCAAAATCAATCTTCAACCAGGTTGGTTTCTTTTGTTCCACTGTGAGCCTTGGCCACCAAGCGGTTTCTTTCTTCTTGATGTTGAATTCAACATGACGGTCTGTCACACGAAATTGA
>JAVBJR010000302.1:0-2896 GCA_031546965.1 Dysgonomonas sp. | reverse complement strand
ACCTGGTGGTGCATGAGGGGTGTGGTATGATGACGTTTCCCTGGGCAGGTTGAAGGTTGCCAAGGGGTGTTGTTGGATGAGTGCATGTTATGCGAAAGGAGGTCGGTTATCAATGACGTATGGTAAATAAACATCCAACACCCCTTGGCACACTTCAACCCGCCCAGAGGAACGTCATCATACCACACCCCTCATGCACCACCAGGTGGCGCTAACATCAGTTGTCAAATCGGCACCGCCGTGAACAGTGAAAACTATTCTGACCACGACTGTACATTGATATTAAAATAGCTTTATATAAATATTTTGAAATAAGAAACGGTCATTACTTTCCGGATAGTTGTCATATCTTTCTATTAAATTTTCTTCGACGCAAGTTTAGGGCATTCTGCCACAAGATCTTTCGCTATACACATTCAGAAAAGATTTCCGCATCTGACACCCCAAAAACTCAAAATGTCACTATATGCAGATAAATGCATCTCTAAGCCATACTAAAATGATATCTCAACACATTTTTATATTAAAACACCAATAACGGAACTAAAACCGCTAAATAAGTTTAGTCTTGAGATACTGAACAGAAAGAAAGTGAAATGCTCTTAGTTCACAATATAAAATCATATCAAACCATGCACTTGATAACTATTTGCCAAAAATAACAAATCTGTAACTGGACTTATTCCTTACATTCTATATTTTAATGGGAAGAAAGAGTATTAATTGAACAAGTAGGTTACATAAATCATTTTGATGTTTTCTCGCGGATATGATGTGGAAGTGCTGTTATAAAAGCAAGGCTATTCAATCACAAGGCAGAACAATAACGTACGCTCAACACAATTTAAGCCATAACTGCGTGATGACCCTATGTATCCAAACACCATACACACATATTACACGAGAGCCAATAAGACCGCGAGCACTCTATTGTACTAAGTTGAAAATAGAAAAAGCGAACAATGTCTGCTATTTTCAAACCAATTGAACTATCTTATCTCTATGATAAACATGCATCAATGAACTGACTTGCAAAATCTAGGGAAATTGCTCTCGCAAACCAACAATGGGCTGAAATCGTTTAAGAAAATTGAGATGAAAATTCGGGCGCCAATAGAACACATATCCTGTGCACTTCGGTTGGGCAAAAATCACAAATGCGTGAAACCATGTCGTTGTTCAAGCGTGCATTTACCCATCGGCCCACTTCACTTTGCTTCCAAATCGCTATAGCTATACTTTCTCCTTCTTGTTCTCCGTCTTCCTCCATCACAGGGGCTTTTTCCAAGTCGCAGATTTATGGCGACGACCTCGTTTCCATCGTTTCAATTGTCGCCGAGGCCGACGGACGCCTGCAACGGTCTTTACTGCCCATATATAACATATACTGTCCGTCCGTTAGAGTTATCGACCATTTTTGACAACACGTAAGTGACGAGATTCTTCCTTTTCTTGCCTACTAATATCACCCTCCATTCAGTTATGTGTAGTATAGAATAGCCTAGATCGTTTCATACATGTCAAAAAATGGCTGCAGGAAATGCAATGTCAGAATCAAATTATGTTAACGCACCATCAAACAAACTATATTATCTAGCACAGAAGCCTATCATGCATCAACGTTTTATTTTACTTGTATGAAATCCGATACATATATTGATTGCATAGCTAGGTTAGCAACAAAGTTTACTAAACTATATGTACTGGGTAATATCTTGGCAATTCACTCCCTCCAGCCATGTTTAGGAGTTGATCCTGCGTACTTTCAAATGCTGGGCGTTTCAATTGGGGATTTATTTACAGGGAAGCCCCACCCAATCATAAGCTATCCACAAAATCGCAGATTCAATTACAATCGATATTAACAAGCCCAACGTGTAACTGCTGCAAAACCATGTGCACACACAAATGCTATGAGGATTTTCATGGGGAAAGTGAAACAACCCAAAATAGAAACTTAAATTTATAAACCCTGCGAGGTATAGTTTATAGTTACTTATAATTCTCAAGATGAGGAGTATAGCTTCTCAATTACAAATTCTTAATAGGTACGTATACCAATAAAATGACAATATTTTAGCATGTAATGTTATTTTGCGTTCAAAACACAGATATTATTTTCATAAAAATGCTTTAATCGAGGTGTGGAAATTACTATAAGATGTTTTCCCTGAGGGAGACGAGTGAAGAAAAAAGGTTTTAAGAACAACTGAATTAAATGAATGTTTCTACACTGAGTGGAGCAATCGATAAAAGAACGTTAACACATTGTAACTCGAGTTCTGTAATGTCTACTAGTACCTAGTTCCCTATAGTAGCCACATGTTTCCAATTTTTTCTCTGGCTCCGATATACCTGGTGCGCCAAAAAGCACTCGGATTGAAGTGGCAAAGTTCGAAATGCATAGTGTAACTGTACAAGTGAATGGAGTTGTGTGCGTCCATCCGTTTATGACTGCATGCCAACAGCTCTATATAGCTATGCGCGTGTTTGCATTTTCTGCAATCAGCTTGTCAATAGTGTAGCTGTACAGAACACATTCTGACGTGCCATTCCTGAAAGGCGTCTTGCTTTCTTGGCACCACGATTTCAAAAGAAATAAACGTACGACTCGAAAAGATATCGTCTTAAACTTGATGGATGTGTCCCTTCATTTACTCGCACAGCTCAGAAATTTCCTATCCAGGTCAATATGTTATTGCGTCCTTATTCCTATATCATCCACATTTCGAACTTTGACATTTATAATTTCAGTTTGTAGCGGTTTTACCCGCCACAATACTCGGCTCTGCAATATGGAACTGAGTATTAAAATAGAAGAAAGAAGAAATAAAAGTGAAAGATAGATAAAATAGAACAAGAATGCTTTAATACACCATCGAACAACACTGGAACA
>JAVBJR010000508.1:0-5983 GCA_031546965.1 Dysgonomonas sp. | reverse complement strand
AGATTTGTTTACTGGATTGTGATTTATTTTTTATGTAGGACGTTTTTATAATAGTGTTTTGATCTTATATTACTGTTTTAGATTTTATAATCGGTTTTTGCTATTTTAAAATCGGTTTTTAGACAGTTTATTTACATTTTTCGGTTGGAAAAATTCGTTTTTTTGCACTTTTAACTAGATTTTTCTCTGAATATTATTTGTTTATTTTATGTAGGACCCTTTTATAACACTTCATTGATTCTATAATCGGTTTTTGCTATTTAAATCTGTTTTTGCATTTTATCACCGGTTTTTAGTGAATTTATTATCATTTTTAGTTAGCAAAAATGCAGTTTTTGGGATTTTTAAATGGATTTTTCTCTGGATACTTATTTATTTTTGATGTAGGACCTTTTATGTAGGTTTGATGAACAAATGCACTGAATGGATACCAAGGTGAACTCGTACTTTAACCTCATAAATGACTAAAAACCGGATTTTTTGTTGTTTTTCCAGGGACTGCCTAGTCAATAATTCACAGTTTCATTCATCAACCGACCTGAATAATTGAATTTTCACCAATGAATTATTTAGAAACAGAAGATTCGAGTGCAATGGGTAAATGGGAAAGTCTACTTGACTTACTGTCCAAAGATAAGAAGTGATTTACACTGTTTTAGGGGCGTGCAACTTGCAAAAATGTACAAATGTAAAAGTAAAAATAGGATTTTTTGACCTTGGATTTTAAGTTAAGAGGGTCAGGCATGAAAAGTAGAGAATTAAGATGTGTTTTTATTGGGGGAGAAAGGAAAGGGGAGGAGCTTGTGACGTCACGGTCAAGTTCCGGGATCGAGACCTTGTTGCCAGTCAACCTGAAAATTTCGGTTTTTTATATTTTATTTAGGAGAAAAAATGGAGATTTATGTTTTTTGTTTGATTTATTTATTTACTTATTTTTTTGTTACATTTATTATTTATCGACTTATTTATTTATTGTTTAAATATTTAATTTATTTGTTAGTTTGGGTTTTTATTTATTTACTTATTTGTAAATATACTTATTTGTTTATTTAATTAAATGTGAATTATTTGGTAAGTTAATGATTTGTTTGGTAATTTAATGGTTTAGTTATTTAATGATTTATTTAATTGTTTAAAAAGTTATTTAATTATTTACTTGCTTAAATTATTTAATTGTTTAGATTAGTTGCCAATTTTTAAGTTAATGATTTAATTATTTGCTTGATTAATTATCTAGCTATTTAATTAATTGCTTATTTATTCATTCATTCATTTATTCAACCATTTATTTATCTATCTATTTATTTATTTATTCATTTATTCAACCATTTATTTATTTATTTATTCATCTATTTATTCATCTATTTAATCATCTATTTATCTACTTATTCATCTACTTATCTATCTATTCATCTACTTATTCATCTATTTATTTATCTATTTATTCACTTATTTATTTATCTATTTATCTATCTACTTATTCATCTACTTATTCATCTACTTATTCATCTACTTATTCATCTACTTATTCATCTACTTATTCAACTATCTATTCATCTATTCATCTATTTATTCATCTATCTATTCATCTATTCATCTATTTATTCATTTATTTATTTATTTATTTATTTATTTATTTATTTATTTATTTATTTATTTATTTAATTATTTATTTCCTTTTAAATTCCGGGGGAAAATGTAGCAATAAAATTGAACCACCCTGTAATTTCTAATCCATGTTTACAATGCCGGATGTCGTTTTGTACAGTGCTGAGAAACGACGGCATGACAGTTGCAAAAAATCCCTGTTTTTGTTTTTTTACATTATATTTTTCTGAGGGGACGTTTAATAATTAATTCAAAAATATTAAAATGGGAAAATAATTGCAATTAATAATTTACAAAAATAATATAGAAATTTCTTTAAAAAAATAATAACCAAAATAGGAACATTATTAAATGTGGGACACGTCAAAGATGATTATCTTAAAATATGGATTTTGTAAGTACCCCAAATGTGGGACATTAGATAATATTAATATTAAATGTCTTAATTTAACATTAAAGACAAATGACAATGTCACATTTCAAGTTTCTGATAAATTAATATATTTAGGAGTCCAAACATGTTTTTTGGACGACCCTTGTTAATTCAGACTGAAGTCTGGAGGAATTCAGGTCATGTCAGGGGTCATAACATGTTCATTTCTTATTTTTCCAAATTTTGAATTTCAAATTAAACCCCCCAAAAATATAAGATCATTAATTTCCAGGGGAACTTTTATCATTTTTCTGCAGGAATTTTGATTGGAAATCGGACTGCGAGAAGTAGGCTTATCTCTTATTCATCCACGTTGGGTTCGTCAAACCCTAAAGTGATAAAAATAGTAGCTGATTTTTGTCTAGAACCTCATTTTTAAGCCAACAAACTTTTCCTCTTTACAAACTTTTTCTCCGCTAACTTTTAAAACTTTTAAAACTTTCTAAAAGTTTAAAAATTTTATTCGCCGAGTCGGTTAAAATCCAATTAAAAATCTGAATTAATATTAAAAAATCTAATTGAAATCAAGGAATTGTATTCATACATTGAGCTCCTAAATAAAGTGTACAGAGGAATTAAAATTACAGTGCTGCCACCTGTCGGTAGTACCGTGCGAATTCGCAAAGCCGATAATTACGCTAATAATTCTATAAAACCTTCTAAAAAAATTGAAATGGCGCAAAAATTAATAATCCACATTGATATTTTAATTCAAATAATTTATTAATAATGTAGAATATGTGTATAATTTTACGTAAAATGGTCCCGAAAGATGTAACGCGGGTTTAGACCAACTAGTTAACGTATATAGTTAAATATTATATGGAGAACCACTCGACAAGAATTTCACCGTGTCGCGCGGCATTTAATATTAAAAAATTGGGTGGACTAACCATAAATGTTTTACTACTAATAAATTTGGTATATAGTTGGGTGCCGACAGTAAAAGTTTGGGTCTGAAATTCTGTTTGGTTTCTTCTCGAAGGCTGTTTCATTATTTATCGAACAAACCGTGAAGAATTTTGTCATCCACGTTGATGAATACAATATTTAAATTGAAATTATCTATTAATAACTCAGTAGAATATGTATAATTCCGTGTTAAATTGTTAATATGAAAGATGCGACGCGTGATGCGACAAACAAGGGTACGTATTTCGTTAAACTTTTTATGGAATTAGGGGGATGGCTCGTATGTAATGTGTTGAATCATAAAATTATAATGTGTTTTTCTTCTGATGATGAATAGCCAACCTAGTCGAAACATGTTGAGATTGTAAATAATTAAAATATCTATTGTAAGAGGTGGAGTACCGGAAAAGCGGAGTTGTTTGACGCGAAGCGATATTATCTTCATAATGTACGGTGTTGTCTATATTTCAGTATTTTAGAAGTATTTTATATATGCATTAAAACAAATTTATCATGTGTTGTGCAACTTGCAAATTCACCACTGAGCATTTAATATTTTACCTGTTTCCGTCTAATAATAATTGGACAGTAAGTATTCGTTTTCAGTTGAGTCGTGAACGTGCTCCAATGTTGTAAATGCGCTAACTCCGGACGCTAAGTCGACAGAAAGTAGAAGACCTAACCGCAGTGACCGCTTATCGAAGTTTTTTGATAAATTGTTGTCGTTAAGAATCGTCCTGAAGATTTCCACGTGTCGTCGATGAAACCGTCATTAAATTTATGAGCAAAGATTACATGACGTACATTGTTCGCGGCGAATCGAAACGTCGGTATGTTCAGTTAGTCGCTGGTTCCTGAAAGTGCCACTCGTAGGTGTGCGTCGAGGGGTCCGACACTTGCTCAAATGGCGTACGGATTTACAAATCCCCAAATCATGCCTTTGATTTTCTTTATTGTGATTTAATTTTATCGTACCACGATTTCAGTGATTTCCATGATTTCCTTGATTTAACATTGATTTAACTTTGATTTCCACAAATTTAACACTGATTTCCTTGATTTCAATTGGAAATTTTTGCCTCTATTTTTACTTTTTGAACACAATCAAAACTACAGCCGGTCTCCAATTTAGTTGATAAAAAATGGACCGACTTCTTTAGAACTTGCTTTTTGGAATAAACACTGATTGGTTCGCCACCGACGCTGCCACACACAAACCACACCCACACAAACCAATCGGTCCAATCAGTGTTTATTCCAAAAAGCACGTTCTAAAGAAGGCGGTTCATTTTTTATCAACTAAATTGGAGACCGGCTGTACACATACGTTCACACTGCAGTAACAGAGAAGTAGGTGATAAACCAATCAGAATGCTGCACCTGTACTAAAAAGCCGTCAAATAAACTGGTAGGACCATCAGGCCCTTTGGATTGTGTAAGGACCATGGGCCCGTTTCGTTTCCATTAGGCCCTTTCAATTAAAAGGTATATTTGGCCCTAGCTTTCAATATTAAGACAATTCGGACCTTTTAATAAAATCAGGAACCTAAGGCCCTTTTGATTACATGAGGATCATTGGGCCCTTTCGATTGCATTGGGACCATTTTGCCCTTTGGCTTCCATTGGGACCCTTATGACCTTTGTGTTGCAGTAGGCACTTTGGGTTTAAAATTGGGCCCTTTGGGTTCCATATGGCCCTTTGGGCTCCATTGGGCCCTTTAGGTTCAATTGGGCCCTTTGGGTTTAATTGGGCCCTTTGGGTTCCATTGGGCCCTTTGGGTTCAATTGGGCCCTTTGGGTTCCATTGGGCCCTTTTGATTCTATTCGGCCCCTTTGAATTCCAGTAGGACCATTGTATCCTTCATGTCTTTAATTAAAAACATAGGGCCCTTTGAATCTGTTAGGGTCATTGGGTCCTTTGGATATGTGAGGACAATTGGGCCCTTTGGATTTGATTAGGACCATTAATTGGACTGTATTAGGCCCATTTGGCTAATTAGGTAACTCGTTAGGCCCATTGAACTGGATTGGTACCATTGGGTCCATTGCATTCGGACCATGGAATTCAATTCCTCTGGCCAAGACCAATTGGGTCCATTCTGATTATAATTATTACCGTCTGTGTTTTAAAAGAAGTGGGAGTGAAAGAGAAGGAGCCAAATGGTCACGTGTTTGCAGGAACCTAGGTGATTGGTTCAGTCACTAGTCCTTCTACTTTACTTCTACTTCTACTTTCTTTTAGGGCATCATCCTACTGCTAGCTACTTTACTTCATCCTACTTCTACTTTCCTTCTACTTCCTTCCCACAATGCAACATTCTACTTTACTTTACTTCACTTCTACTGCAGTGTGAACACTAGTGTGAACCACTGACCTATAACCTAGCTTTAAACTTTCCAAGCCAAAATAAATATTAAACCAACACATAATCAATAAACAATTTTCATATATTCCCAAAATAATCTGGTGTAATATAAGGCTTTGAAGCTACTCCAATGCAACTTATTTTAAGCCAAAATTTATTTCGAAATTCCCAAAAATAACGTTGCAAACTAACTTTATAAAATAAATGTTGACCCATTTTTAAATACTGCTACGAGATGCATACTTTATTAAAAACAAAATGTCATAATGCTAGCTGCATGTTTTCCTGCCATTCATTATATTTTTCCTGGAAGTACATTTCTTAAAGGAGAAGTGTCAGCGTATTTTTGCAGATTTTAAATTTCAAAATCGAAGGGTATTCCATGTTCACTGGGTGATGTAGAATATCCCTGTAATTATTGGAATTTTTTTTACTGCAACAAATTTGAAAACGGAACGCGTTTGGAAACGGAACACACTTGGAAATGAATCACTTTTGGCACGGTTTACCCCCATAAACACCAGCTTCATTTTGGCAGGTTGCATAATGCAAGTGATGTATCGTTTTATCGATATCGATATCGATATCGATACTTACAGAAGACATGAATATCGTGATTATCGTATCTAAGAAATTTCACAAAAAATGAATTATTTAAGAAACC
>JAVBJR010001197.1:0-6958 GCA_031546965.1 Dysgonomonas sp. | reverse complement strand
ATATGTTACAGTAAATATGAAAAACCGTCATTTTGCAAAATTACTAGTCAATTTGACATAAGCCTAATTTAGGACGCGAGCCGTTAGCGCGTTAAAAAACCTAACCTAACCTAAATTAAACTAATTAACTAAACTAACACAGTCCCGCACACAATTAAAAAAATTGTGGGTGGTGGGAGAAAAGCGGTAATTACGTAATTAATTGTTTTAACATCGATTTTTCATACTGACTGGTTCAGTAATTTTGCAAAATGACGGTTTTTCATATTTACGGTGACATATGTATTAATATGCTGTCAATTAATGGGCTAAAAATGTCAAGTTTTCTACCATAAACAGTTTCCACCATATATACAGTAAAAACTTAGTAAAACCAGTAAAACCTGTGAATAACGGAAACCCACGTGACCTGACAATATTTCCTTTATAAACAGGTTTAATTCCGTTATATAGACAGTGATTTTATTATGGAAACCGCCTCCAAAGGACTAAAATGACTTCCGTTTTATAGACAGGTTTTAAAAAGGTTTCCGCCTTAGACAGGTTTTAAATAGGTTTCCGCTTTAGACAGGTTTTAAATAGGTTTCCCCTTTAGACAGGTTTTAAATAGGTTTCCGCTTTAGACAGGTTTTAAATAGGTTTCCCCTTTAGACAGGTTTTAAACAGGTTTCCGCCTTAGACAGGATTTAAATAGGTTTCCGCCTTAGACAGGTTTTAAATAGGTTTTTGCTTTAGACAGGTTTGAAATAGGTTTCCGCCTTCGACATGTTTTAAACAGGTTTCCTCCTTAGACAGGTTTTAAATAGGTTTCCGCTTTAGACAGATAAATTCATTGTATTTAGTTTTCCTATTTCCAACATTTGTATTAAATTGCAAATAAAGTGTAACCTGTCTATGGCGGAAAATTTGACTTTTTTGGGACTGCATGCTAAATGTTTTTTAAACCTCTCTATGCTGGTAAACCTGTCCGTGGTGGAAAGCTTTTCCAATCTCTTGAGATTCCACAATACACAGGTTTTTACTGTATAAACAATACAAACAGCCCTGGTGTCAAGAGAAAGAACTAATGATTAGGATAAATTTGCCCATTTATTTGGATTTATCACATAAAAGAATATAATTCTTATACTTAAATATATATACGTGTATATCCTTTTCAACCGCAATGTCAATTATGGTCAATTTGCAAATTTACAGTTTAGTTTCCGGTGTATTTGGTGCATTTGGTGCATTTGGAATAATCGTTTGTTTTTCAGCAGTGTCTTTCGAAACACTTTCTTCCGCTTCCTGCAATTTCTTGCCGTAATTTTCCCGCGCTTCTGTCACAAGACTCATTAGCTTCTTGTAGTTTGTCTGCAAAGTATATTTAAATTGCCAGAGTTATTTTACATATATTCGGCTAAATTAAAAAAAAAAGTGCAGCAATATTTTAAATACAGTGAAATCCGTTTATAAGAAACTCGAAGGGACCACGTATTTTGGTTCTTATAACCGAAGTTTCTTACATCCGCACTTCTGATAAAAGAAACTTTTTTGAAAAAGTTCACTATAACAGGAGTGCTGGTAAAACATTGCGCTGTAAAATAACAAATAAATACATAAATCCAATTGTTAGTTTATTTCTTAATATAATCAGTGACAAATCTGGTGAAAAGGCCCTAAAATTCCAAGTTTGATAAACTCCACATGCTTTTAATTTTCACAAATCTGTACACAAAAATTACCGTAAAGTCGCGCCTATAAGCCGCGGCTTATACGCGAGTATGTTTTCCAAGGACGCGGCTTATAGGTGAGGGCGGCCAATACGCGAGGGCGGCTAATACGCGAGGAGAAATTCCGAGAATGCGAATAAGGTGTAATTATGCAGATAAGTTGTAAGTTATTCAGTAAAGTATGTAAACAATTAAGGATAAAGTAGATCATTGAGGATAATGTGTGAATAATTCAGGATAAAGTGTAAATTATTGAGGATAAGGTGTAAGTTATTCAGGGTAAGGTGTAAATTATTCAGGAATTTGTATAAATTAATTCAGGATAAGTTGTAAGTTATTGAGTAAAAAACCAGTTATTGCAATCATAAGCGGTTAGTAAACTGCCCTCTCGCATAGGCCGCGGCCTATGCGAGAGGGCGGCCTATACGCGAGGACAAACGTGCGGCTATTCGGCGAGGGTGGCCTATAAGCGAGGGCGGCCTATAGGCGCGACTTTACGGTACTATTTTGGTGATAGCACAAATTTTCTCGGATATGCGCATAAAATGGGAATCATTGGAACGTGACCCCTGCAAATAGGAGGACCAAGTTTTCGTTCCTTACTATGCAATATACATATATTTTGCTTTTACCCCATGAAGTTGTGACTGCAAATGTTTCGCGGCTTGTCATGAGCAATGGGGATTGGATGTGGACATCTCCCTTCGAAATTAAATGTGCCATCGGGAAGCAGTTTTCTTCAGGATCTTTTAGAAACGCCCATTTAATAGAGATTGTTGATTTTGGAAGGCTTCATAAAGGGGAGTATACGTATATTCAAACAATGGAATAAAGCAGCCATTGATGGCCATACTGAAGAACTGGCAAATTTTGATGAAAATAAAATACAAGATGATTTAAGCAAGAGGGTAACCTACCTATTCCAAAATTATTCTCTCAAACATATTTTGAAATTTCTATGTTCAATGACTTTATAGGCTGTTCAATGTCAAGCCGTTGCCAAAGGCCTTGCAGATATGCTCAAAACTTTGGCTCTAACTGAAGAATTCGGAGCAACTTTGCAGTAAGTATTGCGTTATGCATTAAATGTTGACTAATAAGTTTCATAGCTTTTTTTATAAAATAGGTATATTCCATCATATTTAATATCGTTCCCCGATTTAACTGGGACGTTGGAACCAAAGTTAGAGGGGCAATTTGTTCAGTATATGAACAATACCATGGATAAGATGCTAGTCGAAAATGAGTTCAGTCTGAAGTGCGAGACATTAGTGCACTTCAGCTACATATATTTGGAAGGGAAAATTCTCCTAACCAATCTACAAGGTAAGGTGGGACAATTTATTCTATGTAATGTAATTAAATCAATTTTATGCTAATATTTTTAGGAGTTGGCAAGTTACTGACCAATCCAGAAATTGCATCGACAGAGCGTTACGACTCTAGTGACCCTAGCTGTGATTCTGACTTGTATGTGCAAATTTGCAATTGTTTACATGTACTATGTTCCACCGAAATCATGTGTCCATTAATTTTCAGAAACTACGGCTTTAGAAATTATGGCATAGAAGTCATTGATCATTTTAAATACAACCACCAGTGCAATGAATATTGTAAGGCACTAAAACTACATATTTAAAACTACATATGTAGATATGCTTCAGATTTATAAATCGCAATAAGATTGTTTATTTTTAATAACATTGATATTTTAGTACTCTGCCTTTCTAGTCATTAAATAAATATATGTAACGCACAATCACATTTTCATTACTGATATTGTTTAAAATGTTTTCCTTGTTTTATTGTTCATTAAAATACATGTTGATTGCTCTCATTGCTCAGTGGAAATGATTCAAATTGCTCGTCTGACATGTGTGTATTAATATTTATATGGCTATTCAAAACATTGCATCTGGGCTTACATTATTTCCTTTTAAAAATACAGAAACTATTGGATTAGAAATTATGGCATTAATGCCATTAACATATTCAAATCCATGCATATACAGTAAATCCTCGAATGGTAGCCACTGCCTCTAATAATTTTTTTGGGGATTTACCCCTGCCAATACTCGAGTCCAAGCCACTTTTACAGACCGACTTCCGACTATTGGGTGGGGTGACCTACCTGTTTTATACCTTACACAAGAGCGCATGGGCCATGAATTCCTAGAAATCTGGCAACATGGTCCTCATATGAGTGAGGAAATCACGCTTAGGCTAACAATTATGAAAGGTTAGCTTAATGGCAGATGACATCGTTTCCAGGAATAACAACTATGCTGAGCTTGTAAATTTACCCGGCATTCATTCGAGGCCATTCACTGTTACTTATTTTTTTGTCCTCCAAAACCTACTGATATTTGGGACTGGCCAATACTGGGAACAGGCTTCAATCAAGGATTTACAGTATGCAATAAGTTTTGTCAAAGCCTTAACTTGGAGGATCTGAAGCATCTATAAAATACTTTAGCCATCAGAATATTTTATTAATAAAAACTGAATTTTAAATTTGAGTTCCTGAATGAATTAATTAGAATTGCATACGACAAAACAACATTTTCACAAACTATCTCGGTTATGCCATTTTCTCTTAGCACAGTTTTTAGTTGAGCTTCAAGATCGTCATCCAAGAATTTCATCCTTTCAAGGCTTATTACTTTTTCTCTTAGGTATTCCATTTTTGTTACATTAGGTCTTATATGCCACATTGTTTTCCACATAAAAAGAATTAGTAATTACATTTAAGTATAACAATAATGTCATATTAATTTAATTACGGTGTTATTCAAGTCACAAATGTCATATAGTTTTGTAAAATTGCGAAGCATTTGGAAAGTAACTTCCGTTTTATATTTTAACATTCAAAAAAATGGTTTTATTTAAAATACGTATTATCAAAATATTTCACATGCATCTTAAACAACTTTTTAAAAAATATCATATTGTGTACCAAAGTCTTTGATGACCCTATGGAAAATTATTTCAGGACTAAGACTTTATCATGGCATTGTAAGTGTATTGCCATTTCAGCATTGCAATAAATGGAGGCATTATCGATATGTGTGTCAGTGCCATAGAGTTGTATGAATAGTACTAGAGGCGAGATCACGTGACCTCGATTCGTTTCGAGATAGGAAGCTCTGAGATGAGCAAGGTGCCATCTTGGACGGGTCAACTTTTGTGCTTGCCTGCATTCAATAGCATGGTAAAAGGGTGAAATCGTTTATGTCTGGACTTATTTTACTAGTTGTAAAGCCAAATATCGTTTAATAACATACAGTCGGACCTCGATAACTCAAATCCCAAGGGAAACAAAAAAAAACTTTGAGTTATAGAAAATTTAAGTAATAGAAACTTAAGAAAAACTTTTTTGTGTTCAATTTAATGTCGCACAATACTAAAATTTGTTTATTTCATCAAATAGCTTCCATAAATTGTGTCATAAGCACCTGTTTCATATTTTTTTCTCTTGTCAGCAGTAACAAAAATATCAATAACATTCACATATTAGAAAATACTGTAAATCCAGAAGTTTCTCAACATTTTGAACAACTGCATTTTTGACTAGGGTCGATGATAGGACTCGACAGACAAAGGATGCTCCAAAATGCCTGCAAATATCTTAAATAAACCGGTTTGATGTGGTCTTGCATTCCAAGAAATTTGACTTAAGGAAGTTTTTGACTGCAGGGGAATTAAAAATTGTTTGAGTTATAGAAATATTTGAGTTATAAAGTTTGAGTTATAGAAAAAATTTAACATGGGAGATATAGGGATTTTAGTCGGGAAATAAAAATTTATTTGAGATATAGAAAATTTGAGTTATGGACGTTTGAGTTATCGAGGTCCGACTGTACATGCAAGATCAGCAAAATACAGTACCTACGTTGTTTGCACTCCATCGCAGATAGAGCTAGGAGTTGCATCCATCTTGTAATTATGAGGGTATTCATTTGTATAATATCTTATACATTTCAGTATTTTTTCACATTGGATTTCCGCAAAAATTACTATAACGATAAGTGTACATGCAAGCTGGCATTATTGCTAACGTTTGACATGATTGTGTTGCAGCTTTTTGAATTGACAAATTTAACAATTGAAATTTCACGCAAAGCTCATTTCATCATTTATGGAGAATAGTGTGTTATTACTTTTTGTGTGTTTTCAACGGAAATTACACAGCATGTTTGGTGCCACAGTAGGATGTCCAGAAACTTGTGATAACCATGTCATCTAACCCAATACCATTATCGATGATGTTACATGTCATAATCACAGATTACTTACTACCGAAAAGCACTATGGTAGATCAATAGCTTGGAAGAATAGACATCGCATTTGTCTGATTGCTATGTCAGTACATTTGCTACATGGAATGTCTTGCATGCATCTTTTTAATTCCGATGAGAAGTAAAACACACAGACGTACCCTCTGCATCTGTGCACATGCTTGCATGCATAATGCCAAGGTTGTAAAATCTCTGTGTTTGTATGAATGGCTATCTAAAGCCGAGCGACAAAGTACATGTAGCTGTTATAATATTTTTTACTCTTATTTTCTAGGATAACATTCTGATAACTTATTTTAATGTCATGTTAAACTGTGTTTGAGTTCGGGTGAATTGTTATCTGAGATGTGTTGTATCCTCTTCTAATCGCCGAGAGGGGGACAGAATAAAAGTATTATTATTAAGATTATATGATTTGGTCGAATACTATATCGGTATAGTTTATAAAATTAAAATTAATTAAATGAAAATTTCAAGCATTAGGCGGTTTAAAAATCGGCTATACATGCATGTAATGCAAGTAACTGCAAAGCGTTTGGTGGAATTTACATCTGGTGATTGTTTGATGTAGGATAAGTGTTGCTTTCACCATGCATTTAATTGCATTATTTCCCAGTATCGGATCATTCTGTAATTTCATTTTCAACGTAATTTTGATTATAACCTGTTATAAACCATTGTAGGATCTACAAGCTTGTTTAATCAAACCATGTCACTTAAAGGTAAACTGACAAGGTAAATTTCTTGCACCCGATTTCTCTGAAAAATTTCCTATACATGAACAACATGTATTTGCATTTGTCCAATTTTTTTTCTAATTTTTCCACCGATTCGTTTTTTAATAAAAATTCGCAAATTTACCCTAAAGTAGATCCTCAAAAGTCCTCGCACCGTGAAAATTTACATCCGGGACAGTGCGTATGGCATGCCACTTGCACCAAAACGTGC
>JAVBJR010000674.1:0-4045 GCA_031546965.1 Dysgonomonas sp. | reverse complement strand
TAATAATATAATCCAACCCTGGATTACCTTTAGTGCTTGTTTGCTGCGAATTATCACATCTGGCAAATTTCACAAGTTAAGTATTTCAAAAACCAGTATTGTGACCAAATGTCTTACTTTGGAGACAAACTATTGTTATACCTACATTACATATTGATAATAATGCAGAAGCCTTAAGGCGGGATATCAAGCACGACCGGGTGCAGCGTATTTTGGGGGTGGAAAATTGCGTACGGAAAACTTTCGGGCGTAATTAAAAATAAACGGGACATCATTTCGAAAAACTAATCCGACATTTTGTTCAGTATGTCTTGGAGTACATATCATTGAAATAATTATTCATTATCGTTTAGATAGGAAAATTGCATCCTCCGATTTTCTATTCTATAACACCATTGGAAAGAGCATACTTTTGTCTTTAGAAACATGTATCATTCAGCTTGGGATCATTCCTTATTAGGTTTGAACAAATTGTAGAATGTCAGGAACACTTTTGCACACCACACAATTTATTCATCTAAAGACCAAGTTTAAAGTGAAATAAAACTTGTTTCTCAACATTAATGAAATAGAAACTTGCTCATTGAACAGAAAAATAATTATAAACAAAATTGAAATAAAGTTATGAAATTCAGCTTTTCTAAGGCTAAACGATTACAAATTGTATACATCTTTCAGCGGTTTGACATTTGTGTGAATTTTGTATTTAAATTCAAGGTGACTTCTGCAGGCAAATAGTATTGTCAACCCAATGTTGTTGTTGTGGGAGCAGGAAGAATGTCAATGATGCTCTGTTCAGGAATCCAGCAGGCATCTTTCGTTGATGGCCAGTGGAATGAGCGTGCACTTTCATGTTAATGAAATTTATTAAAGCATCATGCTCCTGAAGTGAAGTTTCACAAACATTACCGTACCACCATTGTTCATCATAAATGCAAGCCACATATTTTCCTGGCTTGAGGTCTGCAATCTGTATACCAGTGTTGTATGCAGATCGATCAACGTAAGCGGTAAATGATGTACTATCATTTGCCACGGCTGACACAAATTCTTTTTTCATCAATTGAATCAAAGTGGTGGTGTTCTCTTGTTCCAGCAATAGTACGCCCACTTTTAAATCTCTCTTCTTGAAATGGTCTTGCCATATCTATTTCTTCTGTAGGAATAAAGAAGAATTTTGTCCCACTGAAATGGTCATCACAAAATGAGAACAAATCTTTTGGTGCTAGGATTTGGTCTTGAACAGGACGCTGAAGACTGGCTCGTGCAGCCATTCTTTTGCTGTTCCACCGATTCCATCACAAGGTGACTTTCCATGGCTTGTACCAAAGAAATTCCATTCTGCACTAATGTTGAAGTCATTGTAATGGTGGCATAGATTAATAAAGTTTTTGAAGTTTTTATATTAGGCTGCAGAACCATCGGTGAAGTAATAAATGTGGTTAATGACCTCCAAGGTACTCTTCAAATAATTGATAAGTTTTTTTCAAACAAACGTGTACAAGAATAGTGTCATGTCGCAAGTAGTCACTTATTGCACAAAAGCTCATGTTCTGAATGTTATCGGTGCCTCTGTAGTAAACTACGAATGGGTGCAGTGTAGCCTGGCTGTTATCCCAATGGAATCCTTGTACTGCATCTTGCACAATAAATAAGTAATTTTCTGCGAAATCCATCAAAATAACTAGTTCGCCAGGTTTTAAAAGCGCTTTGGTTTGTTTCAAGTGATTACTCTGATGCTTTGCAATGTAATGATGACAGGACAAGTCTGAAATCTTCATTTCCAATTCTGTGATGAACTCTTCCATTTGTAATTGATGTGTTTGCAGTGTGTCTCAGTCTGTATAGACCCATTGCTTGAACTCGAATGTATCTTCAGGGCTGCAGTCTTCAAACACACTGGCCAAGTAATTTTCTAACACTTCCCTGCCAGGACAATCTTGACACCGATGAAGCATGCAGTCTTTGGACTCAATATTACAAACGACCTTTTGAAGAATAACTTTGTAGTCTTCTTTGATAGAGGTGGCAGGAAGCATAAGTTTTACATTCTAATGAATCATACAAACAGAAACGGAATGCATTCCTGTAGATCCAACAGTCACACACCATTTCGGCCTCAACTCACAAAACTTTGAAAACCTAATTTCTGGTCCATGTCGATCACGGTAGACTGAATATATTTCTCTCAAATTGCCAAGCAGTAATCGATTTTGCATTTGAACTTTATCTCCAGCTGATGTTCTGACAGATTTATAGTCCTTTTTTCCGGGGCATATTCGGCTAAATTCATCCTCTTAATAGAAACTTATCACCTTCTCTTTTACATGAACAGGGATACGCATTCCTTGCTTCTTTCCTGGCACAGCCAAGATTCCTTGTGCAGTTTTAAGCATCCTAGCATTCTTGACCATTCTTTCTGAAGCATCAAATTCTGCCATAGTTGTATTAATGGTCCAATGGGCTGGTGCTAGTGTCAAAATTTGAAGCTTTTCTGAGCGGTTTGATATTTTAAATTTTTGTTTCAGTTCATCAAGCACCTGGTTGTACGATAAGCAGTTTTCACACTGCTTACTTGCGCTTGGTTCCATAATGGAATCATAACTGATACCACCAACTAATGCAACTTTCTTGGCTATTACAGTTTGGACTTGACTGGTCTTTCTCTTTGTGTATTTAAGCACATCCTTCTTTTTAATGCGTTGAAATTTTAGAGGGAAGACACCAACAGCTTTTAAACTTGTATTTACACTTTCACAAACTTCCACTTCATCGTCTTGATCAGTTCCTGTTGTGGTTGATTGAGATTGAATCACCTGGGTATTAAATTTTTTCTGCATTTTGTGCACAACTTCTGTCCAGGCTTTATATCAAGTCCTGTTAAGTCCTTCAAGTTATCTGCAGTGGGAATATCAATGGCACGTAGAGATTTCTTTACCACATGGCTCCTCTTTTGAAATGGGTTGCAGCATGATTTTTGCAAAAATTCATTTTTTTTAAAAGCAGAGCCTCATGGTGAAGGCAGATCTGAGAGGTGTCACTGAATTCCAGTCCACATCGGTGTCTGATTAAAAGTTGATGTTCTGGTGAAAAGTCATTCAAAGATTTCAGTCCACATTTCTTGCTAAGTGAAACCAAATGGCATTTTGAATTGTCCACACAGCCTATGGAACAGGCATCAAGCTGGCTTCCTGGTTCTTCAGCTTGCATGACAAAATATTTAACTTTATGGCACAAATGTACAGTAGTGTACTGGAACATAGGTCAAATTTGATCTTTTAGGTTTTTTGACAAGTTTACATGCAAATATCAATAAAAGTAAATAAATCGGAATGCTCATACTTGTACAATACAATGTCACACAGGTTGTTAAAGGTGAACTGACAGCGATTCCTAACACAATCATTTCTTTGTGTAGATCGATTAATATAATCACAAATAAGTATATCACAAAAGCTGAAGTGTCTAGATAACGGGCATTTCGAGATTTTTAAGAGCCAGATGCCTGAAAAGGGCAACCATTAAGCCACGCTCTAGCCACCGTAGCACAGGTTGGGTGGCTAGGGCGTGGCTTAGTGGTTGCCCTTCTCAGGCATTTGTCTCAAAAATCTTGAAATGTCCGTTATCTAGACACTTCAGCTTTTGGGATATACTTATTTGTGATTATATTAATCGATCTACACAAAGAAATGATTGTGTTAGGAATCGCTGTCAGTTCACCTTTAATAAACTTACCAAATAGTAGGTTTCTAACCATGTCAGTTTTATAGTTACTGGCTGCCAAATCATGCATCAAATTTTTATGTTTGGATTTGATGACAATTTTCAGGCCAAATTGTGAGCGAAGTACAGGTTTGTCAGTTCTGGGAATAATATTAGCCCAGTTCAATATCTCAATTTTGTCTATTTTATGGATTATACATAAAAAGATTTTGGATAAGTGAAGAAGATCTGCCAGAAACCAAGTGAAAAGCCACCAATAATCCACGATAATCCATGAATTCATTCAATATTACAAATATATTGCAGCTTTTGGCAACACTTT
>JAVBJR010000513.1:0-3202 GCA_031546965.1 Dysgonomonas sp. | reverse complement strand
TGCTATCTGGACTCAAGATCTCAAGAGCAGGTAACATCTTGACTATGGACCCTGACAAGATTGTTGTCAGGTCATTGAAAGGTGAGACGCCAGCCATCGCTCATCGAAAAGGAAGCGTCTACGTAATTCAGGAAGCAACTGTGAAAGACGAAGATCAGAATGCTCACTTAGCGAAAACAAATGACTTGTGGATATGGCATAAGCGCCTCGCACACCTGAATTTACCAGACGTGAAGAAAACCATCGAGGTGAAAGGAAAGGACGATGGTAAACCATGCGAAACCTGTGTAAGATGTAAGATCACAGCGAAAGCATTTCCTAAACACAAGGAATTCCAAGCAACAAAAGTCCTGGAGTTGATACACTCCGACGTCATGGATGTCATGACAACAGAGGCGAACGACAAAGAGCGCTACGTGGTGACATTCATCGATGACTTCACGAGATATGGAATGTCTTATTTTGTGCGTACCAAAGGCGAAACAATGCAAAAGTTTCTGGAATACCAAGCGCTGGTGAAAAACCAGAAATCCGAAACCATAAAGATTCTGAGGACCGATAGAGGAGGCGAGTACATGTCCGAAGCCTTGTCTACACACCTCAAGAATAAAGGCATCATTCATCAATTGACCGTCGCTTACACACCGCAACAGAACGGCGTTGCGGAGAGGCGAAACCGAACCTTAATTGAGTCTACGAGATGTCTATTGGATCAAAGCGGATTGCCGAGAAAGAGATGGATCGACGCGATGAAATGTGCGACCTACATCAGAAACCGCGTTCCATCCAAATCATTGGATAAAGTCACACCGTATGAACCGTGGAATAACCGTAAACCTTCACAGGGCCATCTACGTGTCTTTGGGTGCCGGTGTTGGTACAAGACGACGGACAAGACATCGAAACTCAAACCCAAAGGTAAAGAAGCCATCATGCTAGGTTACGCGCCTACAACCAAAGGATATGTTTTGTGGGACGAAGCGAAGAATGATTACGTCACCCTAAGAAACGTCATATTCGACGAGATGACTTTTCCGATGAAAATACCAGAGCAATTGCAACCACTTACGACTCAATCAACAACTCAATCTCCAGCTCAACCTACGACTCGACCAGAGCTACAACTTCAAGTTGACCTGGACAACGAAGATAGCTACCAACAGGATCAAAACAACGAAGATGTTGAAAGCGACGAAGATTCGGACACGTCAAGTGTGTTTGAATCAGACTCATCGGAATCTCCACCAAGCAGCAATAATGGCGAAGAACAAGCACGTCTGCCACAGCCCCATATTACAAGAGCCGGAAGGCAAACGCGACCAACAGTATGCAGTGGAGACTATGCAATGCCAGCGAACATGGTGGAAGAGACTGAAATAGAGCCTGACCCGAAAACTCTTTCTGAGGCCCTATCTTCACCATTCAAGGAAGAATGGAGAAATAGCATCGCCGAAGAATATAAGAACTTAGAACGGAACAAAGTTTGGTTACTGGTAAAACGATAACCGGGAATGAGAACCATTAAAAGTAAATGGGCATTCAGAGTGAAACGAGACGCACAAGGAAAAATTGCACGCTATAAAGCCCGCCTTGTGGCACTGGGAAACTTACAGAAGCCGGGTATCGACTACGACAATACTTTTAGCCCGGTTGTACGAATGCGCACCACGAGAACACTCATCGCCTTAGCAGTTGAGAAAGGATGGACCATAGAGCATGATGACGTGATTGCTGCCTATCTGGCAGGAAACCTCGATGACGAGATTTTCATGGAAATACCGGATGGTTACAAAGAATTTGGTTGCATCCTTGCCACGCCTCAACAGCGAAACACACCAACGAAGTGGGTCTGCAAGCTGAAAAAAGGTTTATACGGTCTCCACCAATCCGGACTATTGTGGTACCGTAAACTACGCAAAACGCTACTCTCAATGGGCTTGAAGCAATCGAAAGCAGATCCCTGCGTGTTCTACGATCCGAAAGGCGACTTAATCATCACGACATACGTAGATGACCTGATGTACTACGGGACAAAGGAGAAGATAGAAGTGGCAAAGAAGCGACTAGCGAAAAGATTCGACATTCGACATCTTGGAATAGCGAAACTGGTGCAGTCCATTAGAATCCGGCACGATACCAATGGGAACATCGAAATCGATCAATCGGCTTACATCATGGACATACTCCGAGAATTCCACATGTCAGCATGTAAACCTCTTGCTACACCGGGAGTACCTGGAGAATTTAATAGCAAGAATTAGCGGATGAGATCAATTTATTTGATGATAAAGTTAATCAACCGTTCTATAATTACACTGTAGTTGAATTGATGTCCATATTGGCATTTATCCCATTACAAACAATATACTGTATACTGCACAAAATGAAATTGCACTGGTAGCTAACACGAAAGGAAGTAAGACATATATAAAGGGACATTATAGGATATTTCCATACGTCAATGTTATACGATTGAAATTTCCAACAATTTCACTTTTACATTTACATTGGTTGGCAGCAATGAGGTAGTATATTTAATAATTTTAACTACTTGTTTCGATATCAAATAATATTATGCTGCATTAAAGTTTCCAGGCAAATAGGAGCATCATGACAATTTTCATCATTTTTGAGGGTTAGTAGAAACGAACAAATATTAATCTAATGAACTATTGCATTAGTGTTTATTCCCTATCTTAAATTATAGTTCAACATGTAATATCTTCAAGTCTGGGATTGGAAATACAACCAACAGTTGATCAATTATTGTGCCCTGAACATGAGTTTACCAGCACCATAGAGGAAGTTGCTCATGACACACATTTCAAATTGTACACAAGAAATAATAGAAACAATTCCCGTGTTATTAAAAAGGACTTCACATCAGCATTGGGTCCGTTCAGTGCACAGCGGAAAAATTTCTTTATATGTCATGGTTATTTTAGTAATGCGGGAAAAGCGTGGGTCTTGGACATGAAAAATGCACTGTTAGATAGGGTAAGTCAATCTTTTATGAAATTGTATTATTTTTATTTGCCAATTGCAACAATTTTGGTCTATGTTTTGACCATAGATGCACATTCACACTTGTAGATTATTATTGTCTGAATTTAGGAAGATGTAAATGTATGGACTGTTGATTGGGCACCTTTGGCTGCTGGTGTTTACCCTGAAGTAGTCGGAAATGTTCGAGTAGGTATTT
>JAVBJR010000811.1:0-2676 GCA_031546965.1 Dysgonomonas sp. | reverse complement strand
CAACGTTATTTCATTTCCATCTCATGATGATACTATTATATGGTTGTTTGTTTGCATTTGCAGTCACTGCCACGATATAGATACATTATTCTGATTTGTAGAAATTTATAAATATAAATGCGCATAAATATATATGTGATTCCCTTATTTAAGGCTATCATTGATTCCAATTAAGTCATATTAGACTGATGATGATATATGAAATAAACTGAAGATTTTATAGATTTTCAGTCATTTTTTCCCAGGTTGAAAAACAATACATTAATGTGCAAATAAAAAGGAACTCACTTGACAATTGTCATTGTCAAGTACAGAAATATTATGTATTTAAATTTAGAGTGAGTTATTTTATTTATTTGCACAATTTTTGCACACAATTTAATTGTTCTTTTAATTGCATGTGTACAAAACTTTCTGCAAGATTGCAGTAAAATCTGCATAAAACACTTAGCAGGATAGTTGTTAGCAAAATTTTGCCAAGAAAATGTTACTTTTGCTGAATATTTTTTATGCACGATTTTCTGCCCAAAAATAATCATTTAAATTTCTGTGAAAATTTTTAATTTCAATTTCTGTTAAAAAAAATTAATTGTAATTTCTGTTTAAAAAATTAATTTCAATTTGTTAAAAAATTTAATTGTAATTTTTTTAAAAAAAAATTTATTCAATTTGTTTAAAAAATTAATTTCAATTTCTGTAAAAAAATATAAATTGCAATTTCTGTTAAAAAGTTTAATTTCAATTTTGATAACTGGATATTTTGTGTTACATTCTAATCACATTATTATATGTCCGTTTATCACAAATATTCCCCACTTATTTTTCATCTCCCAAATGTCATGTGACAAATACAAAGTTTCATATGTAACGTAAATTTAATCCAGTAAAACGAAAAAAAAATACGTTTTTCAGATTTCTACCAAAATGTGTAATTATATCTTGTATTTATCCTCCTTTTTATGTATCCTCGTCATGACACACGTGTAGAGATCCAGAAAAGCAATTCTATTTTTATTCATATATGACCACACGTATATGACGTGCTTTCCCAGTGCCCATTGCGTAATCTAACTGCGTAGTTTGATTTTTCTCGAGGATCGCGTCACACTGATTATCACGATGACGTGACGTCACCGAGCAGCGGTGGAATTAATTTTGTCGACGTTTTTTTCCACCGGCCCTTTAAAGTTTTAACTTCGGGGCTTTGATTCTCCACGTGCGATCTGCAATTTACCGAACTTGCCAGTATAAACGTGTGGTGTATCATCAATTTGTGAACCTATAAACTTGAAAAGACGTTGTATTTGAAGGATGGAACTGGATTGCGAGTTTGATGGCAACGTGAAGATGGAATCTGGAATCTTGGACTAATGTGGAATGGTATGCCTAAACAATTTAAATATTTAGCGAACTTTTTGCATATGTATGGGCTCGTACCTAATTAACTAGCATATATAGTTACCAATAGTTAGCGAAACTCCTCGAGGTTTATTTAGACTTGAATGCCACCCAAATATCACGAAATATTGCAAAATAAATTACTGATTCGAGTGTTAATTGTATGAAACTTGCTAATTCCATATTATAATTAATTGGAAACTATAGTTGGTTAAATGTATTGTTTTAAATTATACCAAATATTGTACTGACTGTACAACATTATATATAAATTAAAACAGAACTTTTATTTCACATAATTAGTGTTTTACAAAAAAATTAATCTGTATTTCGCAAATAATGCAGTGAAATTTCAATATCCGTCATGTTGCAATACATTGCATAATTACTCTTGATTTAAATAAGAGTAGTACGATGAAATCACGTTTGGGGGTAAAGCGAATATGTTGATTAATATTGGAATAAAAATTAATGTTGGTGTAACCTTGGACTAACCAAGAGTGGTATATATTAAAGGTGAACTGACAGGGTCAATTTCTTGCAACCGATTTCCCTGAAAAATTTCCTATGCATGAACAACATGTATTTGCATATGTCCAATTTTTTCTAATTTTTCCACTGATTCGTTTTTTTAATATAAATATTCGCAAATTGACCCTAAAACAGGTCCTCAAAAGCAAGCTCAAAAGTCCTCACACTGTCAAAATTTACATCCGGGACAGTGGGTATGGCATGCCACCTGCACCAAAACGTGCTAAATGCTTATTGGCTATATACAGGTGGCTTCCCCACTTCATATGCTGGAACAAACTCTCCATGTACTAGAATTTTTCCCCTCCTAGCCTCTCTGCACAGGCACAAAAACACACTAACTTCAATCTGTTAAAACACTTTGAATACATTTTTAAAAAATAAAAGAAAATAACTCATAGTTTTAATTTTAATCATTCTTTCTACAGTCCGAATATCATGGGGTGTTACAAAACCCAGTCAGTTCACCTTTAAACCCAAAATAAGCTAAATCAAATGGGCCATATCACATATACAAATGCAGTAGAACTTTTCTCAATATGGATAAATATGGAGAAACAATTTCTTTGAAAAGTATTTTGTTTATTGATTGAGCCATCATTGCATAGCATAATTTCAAATATTATAACAATGACTGAGAGTAGACAACAACTACAATATCATTTCGGACTGAACAAATGTTGCAAAGTTCGAAGATTACATATACAAGGTTTAATTAAATATATATATAATATTTTTAACGAATTA
>JAVBJR010000482.1:0-4004 GCA_031546965.1 Dysgonomonas sp. | reverse complement strand
CGCCATTTTCGGGGGAGGGGGATCTAGCTCGAGTGGGTGACGCGCGACCACGCCCATTCTCGAATGCGTCATGAGCGAGAGACGGTTCAATACATGGCGCCTATAGAACCGTGGCATACTCTCTCCCTTCATCCACTCTTGGTAATGCTAATGTAATGCCAGTTATAAGCTAATATATATGTACTTGCAAAACACTATTTTGACATAAAAATAAAAAACAACAATATTTTGACATAAATAAAGACAATATTTTGACATAAAAAGACATTTTTACCGTTAATAAAGTAATTTATGCGTAATACTAATTAACTGTATTTATATTTGTATTGACAAAGATGCAAATTGAGATTCCCATCATGCCTTGCGTGCAGTTGTGCAGGGAAGCATAATGCAAACTCAGTTACACTATTGTCTCTGGCAATGCTTCGCTATGCTGTAGCAAAACACGCCTCCCACCCATTACTTCCGCAACTGCTGTTAGGTGGCGCCGCAATCTAGGCGCTCGAAGCCTATTGTAAACATCGCAAAGTTTCACAGATTTTCTGTTTCTTCTTTAATTTGCAGATTTTGCTTTCCCTTTTGGTGTATAAGAATGCACTGCGAGCCCTCCGAACAACACATTTTAATTGCCTGTCATTTTCTAGGCTCTTTTAAACAAACACTAATTCAAACCTATTACTTGTCAAACCTAGTCCTATCGGAACCTATTCAGTGTCAAAACTATGCTTTTTCGAACATAATCTGAGTCAAAGCCATTCCGGTTTTAGCCTAAAACTTGTCAAAAGTGTTACTGTTCAAACCTATTCAAATTCGAACGTAAGCAATGTCGAGTCAATACAAATTCGAACCTAATCCGAGTCTGTGCTACGGCCATTCGAACTTATATCGGTGTCGAACCTATTCCCATTTGAACCTAATCAGTGTCGAACCCATTCCACGTCGAACCCAGTTCTGCTTGCGGCACATCCGGTGGGTTTTTTTTTCGAATGTATTCCAGTTCGAATTTAATCCGATTCGAACCCATGGTGCGCCCCCACCAATGACGTCAGAATATGCTCCTATGACTAGGAATTGCAAAGAAATTCTTCCCTATAGCATATTCCTAATGTATCTTATCATGATGTCAAATTACATGAAAGGAAATTGACAAATTAAAGTAACAATTTTATTTTCCATTTCTTGTACAGTGTTCAACTTTTCAGGTTTTAACACATTATAAAAGGTATGGCAGCCTAATGTAACATGTGGTAAACATTCAAGGTACTCATGTGTGGCCAGATTAAACACAGTCACACCTATGTTCCATGGTTCCATGAAAGAACGGTCAACTTTGTCAGGTGGTCAGCATGTCAGGGTGGTCAAGTTAACAGGTTTCACTGTAAAAAAAATCTCTTGACATGGGCATGGGAAGATGATCCTCATTTTCCTACTTAATTTTACAATTGGCATTTACAAATTAAATAAAATCACTCTTGGTAAAACTTCAAATGTTCTGGAGGTAGGTTACAGGAAGGCTCAGAAACAAATTGTACCTATTCACCAAATTCAAACTTCAGATTGTCCGCAATGCTATTTGGTAATAAGCACATATTGCGCGAGTTGGATATTTGATAAAAAGTGTGTACAATATTTAATTTTGCGCCAATAAATTGAGATGAATTGTGAATGAAATTTGGTTTATTCGAAAAATAGGGGTAATTTTGCACCCATAACGGCTGCAACATAAAATGTGTTCTATGTAGCTTCTGAGGTGTTTACTCGTGAACACAATTTACTTTTACGAAGTATTTTAAAAGGACTTGGTCCATGTTTTACACAATATATCTAAACAAACAGTTAAAGACAACTGCAGTCTAATTTGCGAAATCTAAAACATTTCCTATAAAAGGATACTCATTGAAATAGTGATGTGTAACCAGGTCTCCTTACTTGGCATTCCCAATGGGACTTCTACTCCATCGTTTATAAAAAAGTCGCCTTACTATCAGGTTAGGTTTGGCCGATACCTAAAAGAAGTGTTAAAACTCAGTTGAATACAACAAATATATACTTACCTATCACACTCTGCTTTCCTGCTGGGAGTCTGGTTATGTATGACGCGTTACTCAATTCCAGCCTATTGCAAGCACAAGTTCAATTTGGAGAACTTTTCACAAAACAGGAATATTATTGCACTTACATGTTCCCCAATGCAACGTCGCACAGCAGCAGTGTGATTGATAACTCTGGTGATCACCATAGACTACCTGTGATCACATTTGATTAAAACGTGATCACAAATTTTCATAAGGGTTCGTTTCAATTGCCAATTTTTTTTGTTCAAACATGCTCGCTGTTGTTCTAGCAGGATAATCAATGTTATCCGGCAAATACACACGTCAATGGCCACCTGTTTCAAACGTGTGAGTTGATCCTGGATGCTCACAATTGTAACATCCATAGGCAACATTCCACAGGCCAATATTTTGGAGGGCTGCACGTGCCGGGGCGTCGACCTTTGCAAGGGGTGCTATTACTTTTGAAAACAGTACTGTTCCATCATCGGGATGTGTCCATTTGAACCCGGCCGTTTCGTTCAGTTCTTGTAATTTGTCACAGAAGGGTTTCATGAATATGGTCATGTTTGACTTGCACTTCCCTACCCACAGCCCTGTCACCAATAAATATTTTCTTCTGAGGAAGGGTGGTAAATCAGTAATAATGCATTGAAGAGGCCATAATTGAAACAATGAGCTTCTAAGCACAGGGATGCCATAAGTATTCCATTGAATGGTGAGGTCCATACTGCCCTTTGTCGGGGCGGCTGGTGGCGCAGTGGTTAGAGCACTCACCTTGTACCTCTGTGGGCCTGGGTTCGATCCTGGGTCTAGCTTGTGCAAAGGAGTTTTCTAGTTATCCTGCTAGCTTGCAATGGGTTTTTTCTGGGTTCTCCGGTTTCCCCTATCTTCTTATTAACTAGAATACCTTCATAGGGATTCGCTATGGGCACTAAAAAATTGTGCATTAAAAATGCTTGCGTACAACCTATATGGGTCTACGGACTACGGGTTAGCACGCTTGCTTGCTTGCGAAGATAATAAATTGGATAGGAGGGGGCCCCTGGGTTAACACACTTGATAGTGTATAGAACCCGTTAGCACCAGGATTATTATTACTGCCCTTTGTCACCTGTACAATTTTTAAACATTTGACCCTCACAATCATCATTTATCGTTTCACTTGTGCCATTACGTGCAACTTGCTTGTAAATTTTTTCATTCTCCGTTAAATTCTGCAGGAGTAAGTCAATAAGGAATTCTAAAAAATAGTTGCAATCTTTGTCTATTTTTTTATGGCAATTTGGACTTTCGGCAATAATATTTCCAATGTAACTTTCACAATTGGAACAATAATAATGTTTTTTCCCCAACACACAATGTGAAAATGTTTCTATGAAACATTATTTGTTTATTATGACCAGTGTGCCATGCTTCACATATCCCAAATTGAAACTATAGTAGTTCGCAGGTCAAGGTTGATCACATAAAATCCGAATTGCTGGAGCGGATGGATACAAATTAGAGCAGTTCGTGTGTTCTGATCGACGCCATATTTTCCATCGCTCGATTCACATTTTATAATCTGCATTGCACACTAATTGTACAGTGTTGTGATGAATCGATCACACTGGGCATTATATGGGAGCTGTAGATGATATTCTGAAGTCCCTTCACCTTTTCAGAAGCGATTTGACAAAACTACATACGTTCAACACTTTCGCAAGTTTGTTGCTCGATGACATTGTGGCGTGCAACATTTCCGCATTAGACGAATGGAAATGTTGTGTCTGCAACATTACCATCCCTGGCAATTGCATTAGTAATCGTTGTGGTTCGTAATCGCCTAAAAATGTGTCCAATGTTTACAATATTTGCAGAAGTACTAAAATAAAGTATATACGCAATTTTGCTTGCAAATATTGCTCATTGTTTTGCATTTACAAGTCGATTTCAATGGAAAATGTT
>JAVBJR010000827.1:0-13374 GCA_031546965.1 Dysgonomonas sp. | reverse complement strand
AGCTGTATATGCAGGCGGCATTATGGTCTTGTATATATTTTCGATATTGTTGACTAACGATCCCGGGATAGAAGTAAAATACGAAAAGCCCGGTCGAATGCTACTGGCAGGTATGGTAGCTGTGGTTGGTTTGGGTATTTGCGGTCATATTATCTATTACAACGTTTCTCGCATTTATACGTATGCAGAATCTACTTTGGATATGACTAAACTCGGAACAGCAATGATGGGTACCGAACAATACCAATACTTACTTCCTTTCGAGGCTATCAGCTTATTGCTTTTGGCTTGTATAATCGGAGGTATAATGATTGCACGAAAAAGATAGCGTAGCAGTTACGAGTTACAAGAAGTCGTAAAACTCGTAACTTGTAACTCGTAAGTCGTAACTGCCCGCAGGGCGTAGTAACTCGTAACTATATAAAAAAACAATTATGAATGAATTTCTAGTAGAAACCTTTCACGTTCCCATGGAAGCATATTTGGCAGTAAGTACACTTATGTTTTTTATTGGAGTATATGGTTTTCTGTCTCGAAAAAACATGTTGATGGTATTGATGTCAATGGAATTGATGTTGAATGCAGCAGACCTGAATTTTGTGATTTTCAACCGGTTTTTATATCCCGGGCATTTCGAAGGGCTTTTCTTTGCCTTGTTCTCTATTGCCGTAGCTGCCGCCGAAACAGCTGTTGCCATTGCAATTATCATCACCATATATCGCAACGTGAAGAGCGTGTATATAGATGAGAACATAACCAATATGAAATACTAAATCAGTTAACAGTTAACAGAATCTTGTTTACTTATTCACAAAAATACTTGTAACTCGTAACTGCCCGATAGGGCGAAGTAACTTGTAACTAAATTATAAAATATGTCTTATACATTATTAATAATCGTACTGCCGGCAATAATGTTCCTTATTTTGGGATTGTTGGGAAGTAAAATGAAGCCAATCATTGCCGGAACTCTCGGTACCCTGTCTTTGACGGTTATGGCAGTATTGTCGTACTTCACTGCTTACGAATACTTTTTCAAGATAGGAAAAGGAGCTTCGGGAGCTTACCAAACAATAATGGCTGTTGAGCCTTACCAATGGTTGAAATTTACCGACAAATTGCATATCGATTTGGGAATCATGCTCGATCCTATTTCGGTAATGATGCTTGTGGTAATTACCACCGTTTCGTTGATGGTGCATATATATAGTTTAGGCTATATGAAAGGCGAGAGAGGGTTTCAACGTTATTACGCATTCCTCTCGTTATTCTCGTTTTCGATGTTAGGATTGGTAGTTGCTACTAATATTTTTCAAATGTATATTTTCTGGGAGTTGGTAGGGGTTTCCTCTTACTCACTTATCAGTTTCTACTATACCAAACCGAGTGCGGTGGCTGCTTCTAAAAAAGCATTTATTGTAACTCGTTTTGCAGATTTGTTCTTCCTTATAGGTATACTTGTATTGTCTTATTACTCGGGAACATTCGACTTCCAAGCATTAACGGCTTTGGATGCTCCTTATTTAGCAAGTGTTATGGGTGCTTCGTTCTTAGGAGTGTCGGCATTAACTTGGGCAATGTTATTTATATTTATGGGTGGTGCCGGAAAATCGGCAATGATGCCTTTCCATATTTGGTTACCCGATGCGATGGAAGGTCCTACACCTGCATCTGCACTAATCCATGCTGCAACGATGGTTGTTGCAGGGGTGTTTTTGGTGGCACGTTTATTCCCTATATATGTTTTTGGTACACCCGAAGTTCTTACTTTTATAGGGTACATTGGTGCACTCACCTCTGTGTATGCCGCCGTGGTTGCTTGTACTCAAACGGATATTAAACGAGTTTTGGCGTTCTCTACCATTTCGCAGATTGCTTATATGATTACGGCATTGGGAGTATCGGGTTATTCCGGTCACGATGGATTGGGTTATATGGCATCTCTGTTCCACTTATTTACACACGCATTCTTTAAAGCATTGTTGTTCTTGGGAGCAGGAGCTATTATTCACGCCGTGCATAGTAATGAGATGGACGATATGGGAGGGTTGAAAAAATACCTGCCCATCACACATATTACATTCTTGATTGCTTGCTTGGCTATTGCAGGTATTCCGCCATTCTCGGGGTTCTTTAGTAAAGACGAAATCTTGGCTGCGGCTTTACACCACGATGTATTCTTGTTTGTATGTCTATTCGTTGGTGCTGGTCTTACAGCATTCTATATGTTCCGTTTATATTTTAGAATATTTTGGAACGATACCCAAAAACATTACCACCATGCTCCTCACGAAGCGGGTTTGACGATGACTATTCCGTTGATTATTTTGGGTATACTTTCCTTTGGTGCGGGATTTGTTCCTTTTGCCGATTTTATATCAGCCGACAGGATGCCTTTCGAGGCACATATCGATATGGTTGTTGCCTGCTCTAGTGTCGCAGTTGCCCTTCTCGGTATCGGTATTGCAACGATGATGTATTTCAAGAAAACAGATATGCCCGATAGGGTGTCGAACGCACTATGCTGTTTATACAAATGGGCTTATCATAAGTTCTATTTTGATGAGTTGTGGTTGTTCGTCACTCGTAAAATTATATTTAATTGCATATCTAAACCTATTGCATGGTTCGATCATACTTTTGTAGACGGATTTATGAATGCTTTGGCTTTTGTAACCAATAGCACATCTGATAAAATCAAAGGATTGCAATCGGGTAGAATACAACAATATGCCGGAGTTTATCTTTCGGGAGCTTTAGTAATTGTTGCTGTATTCGGCTTTTGTTTAGTATGTTATCTTTGTAGCTAAAAACTTGTAACTTGTAACTTCCCAAAAGGGAAAAGTAACTTGTAACTCTAAAAAATTAAATAGGTCTCTGACCTCTCAAATTATAAAACAATGAATATTCTTTCATTATTTGTCTTGATTCCTGTTTTGATGTTGATTGCATTTATTCCGTGCAAAAATATCAAACAAGTAAGAACTATTGCTGTTTTAGGAACGGCTATTGGACTTATATTTTCGGTGGTTTTCTTATTCATGTTCTTGGGAGCGAGAGAAGCCGACCCAAATAGTGCAATGCTATTTCAAGCTGACATGGTTTGGTTTAAAACACTTAATATTCATTATGCAGTAGGTGTCGACGGTATATCTGTTTTGATGTTGTTACTAACATCTATCATCATGTTTACCGGAGTGTTTGCCTCATGGAATATGAATCCGTTGCCTAAAGACTTCTTTATGTGGCTAACTTTGCTTGCAGTAGGAGTATACGGGTTCTTTATTTCGTTGGATATGTTTACCATGTTCTTTTTCTACGAAATAGCCTTGATACCGATGTATTTGTTGATAGGGCTGTGGGGAACAGGAAAAAAAGAGTATTCGGCAATGAAACTTACCTTGATGCTAATGGGTGGGTCTGCCTTCCTTTTAGTAGGTATATTCGGAATTTATTTTAATTCGTCTGCTACTGGCGAACATACATTCAATATATTGCAGATTGCTCAAAATAATGTTATTCCGATTGAAGCTCAACGATGGATATTCCCATTGACATTCTTAGGCTTCGGTGTTTTGGGAGCATTATTCCCGTTCCATACTTGGTCGCCCGATGGTCACGCCTCGGCACCAACAGCAGTATCTATGCTTCACGCAGGGGTATTGATGAAGCTTGGGGGATACGGCTGTTTTCGTATAGCTATGCACTTATTGCCTGAAGCTGCTAGTGAACTTTCGTGGATTTTCTTAATTTTGACAGGTATAAGCGTTGTTTATGGAGCGTTTGGTGCAATTGCTCAAAATGACTTGAAATATATTAATGCTTACTCATCGGTGAGTCACTGTGGATTGGTCTTGTTCGCCATTCTTATGATGAATAATACGGCAACCACGGGTGCTGTCATGCAAATGCTTTCTCACGGATTGATGACAGCCCTATTCTTTGCCTTGATCGGTATGATATACGGACGTACTCATACACGTGATATCAGACAGTTGGGTGGATTGATGAAAATTATGCCTTTCCTTTCGGTTTGTTACGTGATTGCCGGTTTGGCTTCATTAGGATTACCCGGGTTGAGCGGTTTTGTTGCAGAAATGACTATATTCGTTGGCTCGTTCCAACATCAAGATATGTTCCACAGAGTATTAACTATAATGGCATGCTCGTCTATTGTGATTACGGCTGTTTATATACTTAAGGTGGTTGGGAAAATATTATACGGTCCTGTCGCAGATGACCATCACTTGGAGCTTACAGATGCGGTTTGGTATGAAAAAGTTGCAGTTGTAGGACTAGTTCTAAGTGTTGCCGGAGTAGGATTATTTCCAGGATGGATTTCTAATTTAATTCAGACATGTTTACACTAAAAATTTGACAAAATGAAAACAATCGCAAAATTATTTTTTCTTATTATATTTGTATCTGTATCGGCATTTGCTTCAGCTCAAAGTTTTACTATGTCTGAGTTAGTTGATTTAGCTTCGAACGGAAAAGAACCTTTCCAAAAAGAGGTAACAACTAAAGGATATGATTTTCAGAATACTGAGTCAAACGGTTTATCCGAAGATTTGGTTTATACTCGAAACAACTCTAAGATTATGATGATCTCCACTTCTTTTGGAAGTAATATGAAAATTGTTTCTTGGGAGTTTAAATCGGCTGCAATTTATAACGACTTAAAAGCTGAATTGGAATCGAGTTTCTATTCATTGAATGACAGCGAAAACCGTAACGCAGGAAAGTATATATCTTTATATTACTCGGGACCGGATGTTGAGATTATTTTGACAGTCGATAAAACTGTTGATCGCAATGGAATTTATACTGCTTCGGTTCAGTATATGAATGATCCTGACGGAATGTAATATAAAATTGGGGACTTATTGCAACTTTAGTAAGACCTGTTGAAATTGGAGGATATTGTGTCCATAGTATCCTCCCTACTATAAAATAAAAAAAGAGATTTACGAAATGGATTTGAGCAATTATTTGTTATTGAAGCCCGAACTATCGCTTATCGCGGTATTTCTTCTATTGATCTTTTATGATCTGTTTGCTTCTGACAACGCAAAAAAGTATTATTTCCCTATAGCTTGTCTGCTATTTTTGGTGCATACCGTATATTGTTTCTTTATAGATAAAGGTGCTGCAACATCTTTCGGAGGAATGTATGTTTCGGGAGCGGCTCAAATAACCATGAAAAGCGTTCTGAATATAGGAGTGTTTCTTATATTTCTGCAAGCTAACGAATGGTTGAAGCAACCGGAATCGATCTTCAAACGAGGCGAATTTTTTATGCTCTCGGTACTTACCTTATTGGGTATGTATTTGATGATCTCTGCAGGAAATTTCATGATATTCTATATCGGTTTAGAGACAGCATCATTGCCTATAGCAGCATTAGTTGCTTTCGATAAGTACCGCAACAATTCGGCAGAAGCAGGGGCTAAATATATATTTAATGCTATATTCTCATCTGCTATCATGGTATTCGGTATCTCTTTTCTTTACGGAGCATGCGGAACATTATATTTTGCGGATATGACCCAAAGTATCCATTCGTCACCATTGATAATTATGGCGATGGTATTCTTCTTATCGGGATTATTCTTCAAAATATCATTGGTTCCTTTCCACTTGTGGGCACCCGATGTATACCAAGGAGCACCAACCAATGTAACCCTTTATTTGTCTACAATTTCTAAAGGTGCGGCGGTATTTGCTCTAATGATTATCTTGTACAAAGTGTTTCCCGCCTTAGCAGGTATTTGGCAACCTATTATATGGATACTTATTCTGTTGACCATAACAGTAGGTAACTTGTTTGCCCTAAGACAAAAGAACTTGAAGCGTCTGCTTGCATTCTCGTCTATCTCCCAGGCAGGTTATATCATGTTGAGCGTATTTTCGGGTTCAAGTACAGGTATGGCAGCAACTATATTCTATGTGTTTATTTATCTTTTCTCTAATTTAGCTGCATTTGGAGTTGTTTCGGCTATCGAAAACAAAACTGGCAAAGTGAATATGGACGATTACAACGGACTTTATCTCACTAATCCAAAACTGGCTTTGGTGATGATGGCTTCTATGTTTTCGTTAGGGGGTATACCATTTACCGCCGGATTTTTCAGTAAGATGTTTGTATTTATGGCAGCAATGGAATCGGGCAGTACAGCCAATACGATATTGGTGTTCTTGGCATTGGTAAATACGGTAGTCTCTTTATATTATTATCTGCTGGTAGTAAAAGCTATGTTTATAAAGAAATCCGGTTCGCCTATGGAAACGCTGAAAACGGATAGTTATTTAAAAATTTCGTTAGTAGCTTCGGTTGTTGGAATCTGCTGCATTGTGGTTATTAATTGCCTTTATGAGTATATTAATACAGTAAGTTTTGGATTTTAACAATATTTGTTCAAAATAAAACTAATTCGATAAACACTTAGTCTTAACTTTGTGTTTATCGAATTAGTCGTTTATACCATTAGTATTTTTTAATAGGTCTTAGACTTTAATCTGCTTTTTACGTATGAATTTATTTATCTTACTACAATCAGTTACCACAAATCTCGAACATGTAGCACCTGCACCTGCCGAAAATTATTTCAGCTTGATACTCAAAGGAGGGTGGGTTATGTTGCCTATCACTATTCTTTCGATGCTGGCTATTTATTATATCATAGAACGAATTTTGATTATAAGGAAAGTTGGAAAATCCGACTCTATATGGCAATCGCGTATAGTTGAACTTATTTCCGAAAATAAGATAGAACAAGCACTTAAGTTTTGCTTCGAGAAACCCTATATTTTAGGAAAAGTAATTTCGGCAGGACTGAAAGAAAAGACCGATACCATCCAAGAGATCGAAGAAACGATGGAGGTAGAAGCCCGTCAGCAAATCTCGAAAATCGAAAATCACATGAATTACTTAGGTATAATAGCCTCCATAGCACCCATGTTAGGATTTTTAGGAACTATTTTCGGGGTAATCAATATCTTTTATAATATTTCTCAAACAGCCGATTTGGATATAGCAACCATATCAGACGGTTTATATCAAAAGATGATATGTTCGGGAGCCGGCTTACTTGTAGGTATTGTAGCCTATGCCGGATATTATGTACTGAACGGTAATATAGATAAGATTGTAACTAATCTCGATAGAGATTCGAACGAAGCATTGAGGGCTATCAGAGTGTATAAAAAGAGCCAAAAGATATAAGGTGAGGCTTATTTATCCAATTTTATAGCTAAAGATTATGAAAATTCAACGTCGTAAACATAGAGCCGCAGAAGTATATACAGCATCCTTGAATGACATTATGTTCTTCTTGTTGTTGTTCTTCCTCATCGTCTCCACGATGGTTACCCCTGCCGCTATCCGTGTACTGCTGCCCAATTCTAAAACAGCCGAAAAAGTGGCTACCAAGAAGAACATCAATCTGATTGTTACCGCCGATCTTACTTATTATGTAAATGATAAGCAAGTACCCTTTGAAGCCCTCGAAGCAGAATTAGTAAAAGTAATAGGCGAACGCCACGAAGGTGATGACATAAATGTTCTTCTACAAGCAGACAGAGCTCTTAATTTGCAAGATATAATCAATGTAATTGATATAGGAAATACTCTTAAGGTAAAGATGGTACTCTTCACTCAAAAGGATTAGATGTAACCTGTTTACTTAGAGTATTTACAGCAAAGAAATGAAGAGTTTTCATAATAGAAACTCTTTTTTTTCGTTATTGCTAATAGTTGATTCCTCTAAAAGAGTTATTTTTATCCGGTTCAAAAAAACAGGTCGTGCCGGATATATATCGCACAGCCTTAAACTAAAAGAAAACAGTATCCATTGGCACGTTTCTATTGTCTTTTTATAGTATTATGTATAACTGTTGGTGTGTATGCCCAGACTATCACCGGTACGGTGTGCGATAGTCTGCATCGCGAAGCCATTAGTTATGCCTCTGTGCGTTTACTCAATATAAAAGACAGTACGTATATAAAAGGTGTTGTTACTACTCCAACCGGAAATTTTTCGATTAATCATACTAAGGGCGAATATCTTATCGATATTTCGTATATGACGAATACCCGATATACCCGAGCTATTAAGTTAGACGGAAAAGAAGCCCTCAATTTAGGAACTGTTTATCTGGGCGAAGCCAGCTATATGCTGGGTGAGGCGGTAGTGACAGCACCTGTACCCGATATTGTAGTTAGGGGAGATACCATAGAATATAACGCCGATGCGTATAAGGTAGCAGACGATGCTTTGCTTCTCGATTTGGTACGTAAAATGCCGGGCATTGATATTAGTTCGGATGGCAAACTGATGGCAAACGGAAAGGTTATATCTAAGATACTTATTGATGGAAAAGAATTTTTCGGTAATGATATAGATCTTGCGTTAAAAAATCTTTCTGCCTCAATGATCAATAAGCTCCAATTGTTCAAGGAACAATCCGAAATGGCGAAAATAACAGGTTTTAAAGACAGCAATGCCGAACAGGTGCTTAATTTGACTGTAAAAGAAGCCCTGAAACAAAGTGTATTTGGCGAAGGGCGTACAGGATATGGTACACACGAGAGATATTCCAACAAACTGAATGCTCATTATATGATAGATGACAATCAGTATTCTTTGATTGCAAATTATAAAAATATAACCGACGATTTTGAGTACAGCGGTGCCTCTTCTCAGTATGACGGAATCACAAAAAATGGAGAAGTAGGGTTCAATTTTAATGCCTTAAAAAGCGACAAACTGAATGTGGGAGGAGAACTGCGTTATGAAAATAATGACAATGTATTTAAGATGGATAGTGATACAAAAACGTTTATTCAAACAGGCAACAGGCTTAGTACACAATCGTCATCTACCCGAAGTATAAAACGAGACCTTACTCTGGGGCTGAATATGAAATGGACTCCCGATTCGTTGACTACCATTTATGCCCGTATGAATGTCAATACAGGCACAAGTGACGATATACGCTCTAACTCAAACCTGTCGTATGTAGAAAATGCACAGGATACAACCCTAAGCCACACTGATTATAAGACAACCGGAAATACGCATAATCTGAGTGCGTCTCTTATCTTTGGGCGTAAGCTCAATAGTGCAGGTCGAACAATAAGCGCCAGCTTGAATGGGGCAACCCGAGGTGGAGCAAGTGCCGGTACTAACTATTCGCCTGTTTTTTATCAGGCATCTAATACAGCTACCATTATCGATCAGCAATTGTCTCTCGATAATATTGGGAATAGTTGGGGGATTATGGTATCGTATGTAGAACCCATCACTAAACATAATTCATTAAAAGTAGCCTATACTTATCGGCACGAATATGCAGATCGGAGCAAACTTACCTTTAAGAGAGACGAGGAGGGCGAATACACTGTAATTGACAAGCCGTATACCCGAAAAACGACTACAAATTATACAAATCAAAGGGTAAATGTCGGTTTTCAATCGATAATGAAGAAGTATGAATATAATATTGGTTTGAATGTAGACCCTCTGACATCTTCTTCAATCACAATGATGCTAGATTCTCTTATCGAAAACAAAAAGCAAAGTGTCATTAATTTTTCTCCAACATTTAAGTTTACCTACACGCCTGAGAATAATATTACGTTTGATTTCGATTACTACGGGTTGTCAGAACAACCTACATTGAAACAACTATCCTCCGATACCGTTACAATAGATCCACTAAATCGTACTTGGGGAAATCCCAATTTGAGAAGGAGTTTCGATAATACCTTTAGTATGTATCTCCAAAAATCGAACTACGAAAAAGGCTCATTCTTTATGATTACCGGTGGGGGAAATTACATTTTCAATAAAATAGTAGATTATACTTTAATAGATCCACTCGGAAATGTATCATCATCTTATAAAAATGTGGCAGGTAACTGGGGCTTGAATGGAGGCATCATGTTTAACACCCCACTAAAGAATAAAAAATTTATGGTAGATAACAGCTCTTTCGGCTATTTTGTACGGAATATAGGTTATTCGAATGGGGCAGAGAGTGTGACCTATAATTTAACAATGAGTGAAGAGTTCACCATAAGTTACCATTCGGATAATTTTGATCAGCGTCTACAAACCAATGTATCGTATAACATAACGAAGAATAATCTTCCGAATCAAGAAGGGTTGAATACTTCGAATTATGGGATGAAATCGTCTACACAATTAAAACTTCCTTACAACATTGCTCTGCAAAACGAAATAAGTTTCACCTACAATGTGGGATATGCCGAAAATTTCCAGAAATCGGAAGTCTTGTGGAACTTTTCGATTACAAAGCAATTCTTGAAGAAAAAACAACTTACCGTTAAAGCTCAATGCTACGATATATTGAATGATCGTAACAACTTGGTACGTGTGGTTTCGAGCAACTACATCTCCGACACCCGTACTAATATGATTGGCAATTACTTTATGTTTAGTGTAGGTTACCGGTTTAATATTACCAATAAAGCAGCTCGCAATTCTACCGAAACGGTGGAGGACAATTATGAATAATAGGGCAACCGCATCAAAATTAACTTATTTTATTATCAACGATTCTAGAGGCTGACTCTCCCTTGCCTCAAACTTACGATCTAGGCAGGCTAGAGCTACTCCCCTACGTGGAATAACTATTGAATAGCTGCCGACCAACTAAAAAAAGTATAAAAAAAGAATCCACATTAAACCTTTTGTGTTCAAAAATGTCAGATGATACTAAGTAGTATTAATTTCAGTACAATAACTCTTTTTGATCGATGAAAAAACTTTTGCTTGCATTTATGGCAATCTGTATCCTTTTGCCTCTTGCTGCACAAAACAGTCTTAGAATTACAGGAACGATTTTAGACAAAAAGGACAATAGTCCTATTGAACAAGCCGGCATCAGAATATTAAAAGAAAGAGACAGTACCTACGTCACGGGATTGGCAGCTGATGATGCCGGAAAATTTTTGGCTACCGTCAATCCGGGTAAATACATTGTCTGTGTATCTTATTTGGGTTATAAAGAGATGTTTATTTATGTCGATGCAAGTAAGAAATCGGTTGTTATGGATAACATACTACTAAGTGCCGACGGAGTAATGCTTAAAGAAGCAGTTGTAACTGCTAAGGCTACAGAAATTGCAGTAAAAGGCGATACGATTGAATATAATGCCGACTCATACAAGGTGCAGCAAAGTGCAGCAGTAGAAGATCTTCTAAAAAAAATGCCGGGAGCAGAGGTAGATGCTGATGGCAAAATAACCATAAACGGAAAGGAAATAAAAAAAATATTAGTAGATGGAAAGGAATTTTTTAGCGACGATCCCAAAGTAGCTTCAAAAAACCTGCCTGCTGCTATGGTTGATAAACTTCAGGTATTGGATCGTAAATCGGACATGTCGCAAATGACGGGCTTCGATGACGGTGAAGAAGAAACTGTAATAAACCTTACCGTAAAGAAAGGAATGAAGCAAGGTATCTTTGGTAATGCTTATGCCGGAATTGGTAACCAAGGGCGTTACGAAGCCAATGCGATGATCAATTACATGCAAAACGAAAATCAGTTTACCGTACTGGGCGGTTCTAATAATACAAATAACGCAGGTTTTTCGGACTTTTCGACCGGTACATTTAATGGTATACGCCCTCCTCGAGGAATGAATTTTGGAGGCAACAATGGTATTACTCAAGCATCGAACGGAGGTCTTAATTTTGCATTAAATCCTTCCAAAAAATTCAAATGGGGAGGCAACATCCGCTATGGAAGTACAGACAATAACGTAGAAACAACGAGCTATACTCAAAGTTACTTACCCGACAGTTTGGGGGGAGATCAATACAAAACACAAAAAGGAGAAGGTAACAACATAGGCGATAATTTCAATGCGAATATAAGATTCGAATGGAGACCCGACTCTTTGACGACTGTTATATTCACCCCAAACATTCAGTATAACACCAATGAAAACAGCCAATGGAGCGATTTTTTGACTACTCATAAAGATGCAAATGATTCTATCAACTGGGGAAAATCGAGTTATTATTCAGAAGGCAAAAATACTGCTCTTAGGGGACAGTTGGAAGTAAGCCGTACCCTTGGTAAAAAAGGGCGGGTATTAAGCGTGAGCTTATCCGGAGGATTTAACAATCTTGATAATAAGGGGAATAACAAATCTGAAACATATTACAGCGATCCGGCAACAAGAGACAATCTTATAGACCAAATATTTGATCAAAAGAATAATAGCAACAACTGGAGCGGATATCTATCTTATGTAGAACCTATCGCCAACAATAATTTTATACAATTTGCCTACACTTACCGAAAAAACTATTCGGAATCGGACAAAGATACTTATAAGAACGATGGTTTGGGTAATTACACTACACTTGATACTTTATCGACAAAAAGATTGGAAAATAATTTTGAAAATCAACAAGTAGAACTGAATTTCAAATCGGTACACGAAAAGTATAATTACACCGTTGGATTTGCTCTGCAACCTTCCAATTCGGATAGTTGGACAATCCGCCCCGATACAGCATGGAGAACAACTAATAATGTATTGAATTTTGCTCCCGTAGCTCAGTTTAATTATATGTGGAATAAACGCACAAATTTAAGAATTGACTATCAAGGAAATACTACAGCTCCTTCTACTACACAATTGTCGGCATCCGATTCGTCTGATCCTTCAAATATAGTCAATGGTAACGCCAATTTGAATCCGTCTTTTGACCATCGTCTGCAGGTGCGCTACCGCGCATTTAACCCCGAAAAAGCAAGCGCCTTTATGCTTTTTGGAGGGGCTAACTACACAGTGAATGATATTGTAAGCTCTTCGACAACCAATAAACAGGGTCAGCGAATAACAACCTATAATAACGTAAACGGCAATTGGGGAGCCAATCTGCGGATGATAATTAATAGACCTTTGCGTAATAAGAAATTCTCGGTCAATACAATGACTTACGGTAATTACTCTGAAAGCAACGGCTTTATTAATGGAAACAAGAATAGTTCAAATAACGTTGTCTTTACCGAAAGCTTAGGAAGTGAGTATCGATCAGATTTGTTTGATTTCGGGTTACGTGCAAATTTCACTTACAGAAATACAAGAAATAGCCTAGAGAAACAGAGCAATAGAGAAACCTATAATTATGGAGGGGTTGCCAATACAACCATATATTTACCCCAAAATTTTACTATCGAATCTGATCTCAATTATTCTGCCAATGCAGGCTATTCCAAAGGATTCCAACAAAATCAATGGCTGTGGAATGCCTCTTTGGCAAAACAGATATTCAAAGCAAAAAACGGAACTATCCGATTCAAAATTTATGACATCTTGCAACAAAGAAG
>JAVBJR010000440.1:0-5828 GCA_031546965.1 Dysgonomonas sp. | reverse complement strand
ATGACAATTGTAGGCAGTCTGTGTTTTGGTTGACTGCGTGTACACTTGGGGGTGCTGGTCTCAGTTGACTTTCCAGGAGCACACAGGACACAACAAAACTTTTGGCCACAATTGTACATACTGTACATCCATAGCAAAAGGTAAAATAAGTATTTGGGACATAAAGCCATGAATAAGAGCATTTTGCGAATTTTTAACACCAAAAAATGTGAAAAATGGCTCCGTTCAATGTGATCTCACTCCAAAAGATGGAAATCATTAGCATTTACAGTAGATAACTATTTTCTTGTCCTGTAGCCATGATATGTCATCAAAATGCCAAAGTCTAGTAGCTGGGTGATGTTGAATATCAGTGATATGCTGTGATAGGCACTGAGACCACCAAAGCAGGCTATTATTGCTCTCACAAATTTCAAACCATTTCAGAGCCATGTAATAAATTTTAAACAAAAATGAGCACATTGAAGATACATTTAAATGTGTTGAACTGTTGACAACTGTCAGCAATTTCAATTCTGTGGTCGTATAACAAGAATCAGCGTCAGTTAAACGATGTGAAAAATATACAATAAGGTGATCTGTCTGAACCAACACACCAGAAATACCAGTGTGCAAACATTCTTGCACACCTTGGCAGGTTAGACAGGTCAAAAATCCGTAAAACAAGACAGATCGTAATTTTAATATTTTCCTGAGATGCGTCTTGGCGTTCCTGGCTCCACTGAAATGACACACCGTGATTTAGAACGCCTGTGATAGGTCGTATAAAGCTGGTGCTCCACTTGCAGCTATGCGCCGCGAAAAGCGTCAGTTTGCGATTTGTCTCGTGCGATTGTTGCAGCGGCTATAGCTCGGGTATGGCACACTACAGTGCGATGCGATTCTTGTACCCAATATGGCTGGTGTCAATAAACAATCGGTATATAAATACAAACTGGCTTGTATTCAAGGCCATGTAACTGGACACATTTTCTCTGATTGGGCAAAGACAATGAATGTCTGTCCCCATTGGATGAATGCAGCTACAACCACAAAAATAGTTGCGGTGGTCTCAGCTATTTTTATTGCATCGCCACAGTACTATAGAGCGACACTATATGGAAGTGATGTCACAAAAAGAGGGCGGAGAGTCGCTAAAGCTACACGATTCGCATGGCATAGCTGTGTGGAGCACCACCAGGGAGTAGTTTCATATAATGCACCGAACCTTTCCAACCAGACCCAGGAAACATGAAGCAATTTTGAGAAACTTTGGTTTGGGATAATTGAGAATAGCTCTGGTCGCTGCCCTCTTGTATTACTTGAATAAACTTACACAACCACCGACTCATGGTAACAATAGTGCTTTATTCCATACATCACAACACTGGTGATGTCACAACTGTAAAACACTTTCGGACAACAGCCCCCGAAAACATTTGTGTGAAGGTGCGTTTTCATGGACGACATTATTGCCTGCACCTGCAAGAATTCCCAAGCTGGAGAGTTCCAGCAAAACTGTTTTTGAGTGTGTTTATTTTATTGCTCGCTGAGGGGCGTTTTCATGCTGCTGACAACACTGCCAAACCTCCCTGAAGCGTGCAACAATTTCAACAATTTGCACTTTATTCAAAAATATATATTATACACTTTTGGTAAATCAGAACAACCAGAAAGTACATTGCAATGTAGCAATGTTATGAATCTATTAATTCAATGAAGTTGTTTTGATTTACCTGAACACAGAAAAACAGCAACCAAATTAAAACAATGTGCACATGTGAAAAGAAAAAAATTATATCTGCAATAATGAAATGTTTTCTCAAATCATAATAAGCACCCGTTTTGCACAACATTATAATAAAAAACAACTTAACTTGCCCTTCTTCATGCATGAACACGCCGTCGATGTAAAAAAATGGCGGCTCGCAAAACAGGAAGTGGGCCATGGCGTTGCTACGTCACAGGCCCACCTGATTGTTGGATTGCACAAATGTCGGCACGTGCTTGAGAGCAAAGCTAGCACAGTATGATGCGCGCGTCTTTGGAAAACGCCACGCCCAACTCCCCGCCTTAAAAACTATCGCCTGCATGAAAATGCAAACGCCACGCTCGCAAGCACTTGCAAGAAACAACAAGCGCCGACGTTTAGCTAAAAATGTCACCATGAAAACGCACCTTAAGGGCATATATATGATGTATAAACACACGCCCATTGCTCATCACTGACCAATGGTAATTGCACATGCGAGCGGCCATCATGGCATGGCTGCTCGTGACCACCCATCAACTTGGGAAAATAAGTGCGAGGGTGTAACACAATATGCACATGCGACAACTTAACATATATCGCGAATGATGGAATTCGTCCGTTACATCTCCCTCCCCTTAAAGAATCGAAACGATAAAGGTGAAACAGGATATAAACCCGGAAATACCTGAACGGGTGGGGTGAGTTGGTCCTCGTCGGGTGCTACACCAAAGGGACGTGTCTGAGGTCAATGAGCCCCACAGGGCACCATGTCAACCCGGCAACTGTAAACACAGCAGTTTCGCAAAATAGACATTTTAACCAGCGCACACAAATATCCAATGACACAAATAATATGTGTGCGCACATGCACTTCGAAACGCAATGCAACTTCACAAAGCATGTTACAATGCGAAGCATAAACAAACGACGAAGTCGAGATGAAAAATAAACAAGATGAGATAAACAATATCACATGTTGGGAAAGTGGCTTTTGCAAAAACCCAGAGTAATACATCGGGAAAATTATAAAACCCGGCACATCAAATGTAGCAAATCTGGAAAAAGTGACACACGCAAAACCCGCAAACGACGAATCGATGCATTTGTGAGGCACTGCTGAGTTTGCTATAATAATTGTTAATTGAAGCAAAACTTGCGAAAAGTTTACTTGCTGTTATTTTGAATGGTGTAGGTTGCAGCTGCATATTTGCTTCTCATAAAGTGCAAAAAAAGTTGCAGGCCATGGGCATAGCCACACCAAGTGCCAACTTTATCAGTGTTGGGGTGATTCTCCCACATGTTAAGGTTTGCTGACAAAATCTCATAATGTATCAGTGCAAATCACTTGGTCTTTCCCATTGTTTTTGGTGCCTCGTCCAGTGTCATCCCTCTCACGTCATTTATGACATGTGCGAGGTAATTGATCTGCACCCCCCTCATTTAAACTTACCACGTATCCTGGAAGTGCTCGCCCGTAAAGATTTGGCTGCGAAATTGGATCTCCACAATGGGTTTTGGTACGTGCCTCTACATTCTATATTGGATATCCGCGATGGATTTTGGCACATGCCTCTACATTCTATATTGAATAACCGCAATGGATTTTGGCAAGTGCCTCTACATCCTGGTGCCTGTTCATTGTTTTGGAATCTGTTGTGACAACGTGCTTTCCTTGTGCGATGGTATCCCTGTGACGCCTGCAACGAGGGTAAATAAAAAAGTAACGCGCAAACATTTTTCACGGCTCTACTTTTTATGTTTCGGTATTGAAATGTGGTAGGAAATAAGTCTGAACTTCCCTCCACAGCCCTGTGTTGCCAGATCAGTTGTCGGCCAGGTAGTTGTGTATCCAACAGGTGGCATCACTTTGTGCCGCAAACGCTGCCAGCCTGCTAAGACCATTAGCAGAGATGTCTGAGGGCTGCAACTTATATATGCTATTAACATGCAGAGGGCGCTGCTAGGATGGTTGAGCTGTACTAAGTGTCCACAGGGGCGCTGCTAGCAGGGTTGTCCGAGGGCTGCAACTTACATATACTAGTGTCCGCAGCTAGAGGGCGCTGCTAGGCTTGCAGACTAATGAGTCCCTGTGTCCACAAGTTTCTGAGCGTCAGTTGCACAAATGTGCCGCTGGGTGGCGTTTTCGTGTTGCTACAAACGCGCAATTGCATAATGGCGATTTGTAGTAGTTATTGGATGATTCGACGAGTTTGAAAAGAAACCCGTTTTCTTCGTTAAATAAAGGTTTTATTGGAAAACGTCCGCAAGGTTAAAGAACCGAAGGGTGTCAAAACATATTTCTAACTAGTTTTGGTTTCGTTACATTAGTTGGTAATCTCTCGGTCAATTGTTACAAGAATTACGATATTATAATTTACCGAAAGAAAACTAATTAACGTAACAAAGCCAAAACCAGCCAGAAAAACGTTTTGACACCCTGCGGTTCTTTTATGTTCACGGAGGTGTTTTGAAAAAAACCGTTATTTAACGAAGAAAACGCGTTTATTTTCAAATTGTGTACGATCAAAACGCCATCGCGCAGTTGCGCTACAGCAGCGACACCAGATTTCTCCAGGAACCTCCCTAAGAAACTTGTGGATATAGTATAAGTGTAGCGACAACTCCAGAACGTTATGTGATTGGCTCCTGCAATCACATAGTACAAATCTGCCATTCTGTGCCCCTTGACATCTGTGAATGCCTGAAACCATGGTCGGGAAGCAGGACTAATGGGCACCGCCAAACGGGCGCGGTCAAACGGGCACCGCTGAACGCGCGCGGGACAAAAGGGGGCTGGACGAAACGGTCGCCGCTGAACAGGCAGCGCCCGTTAGTCCCGTGCCTGTTCCGCGGCGCCCAATAATCACGTACCCGCCGACATATTGTGCTCAAAGGTTGTCAAATTTTCAGTTTTCGCTACTCTCGATATTGTATACATGGACTCTAGGCAGACTGGTACCAGTGCCTGCAGAGGGCGCTGCTAGTAGTGAAGTCCAGGGAAAGTCCTGTGTCCACTGGAGGGCACTGCAAGGTTGTCCGCATGCAAGGGACCAGTGCCTGCAGTTTTGAGCATAAGCAGTTTATTCAACATTATTTACTATTGCTAACATAGCAACTGACTGGGTAAAATTTACTGGTTTGGCATGCCTTGCTCTACAAGGCTCGAACACAGCTCAAGGCGGAGAGCTGTCTGCCTTTTCTTGAGACAGTAGGTCCCTTTATACAACTTTACAACAAAGAAAAGGGGCAGAGCATGCAAATATGTGGCAGCTTTAGCACCACACTCAGAGCAATTGGTGCAAAACAGTTTCAAATTTAAAGGTGACCTGACGGGGTTTTGTAACATACCCTGAAAAGTTCCCAGTTTATAGATATGATGCCAAAAAACCATTGATAAAGTTGCTCGTGCTACTAAGATTGGACGATCAACGATTAGAAAATATTTAAGTTTTTCTGATGTTATTGACACTTCAGGGAAAAAAGACCAAATCGACGACTGGCATTTAGCAATGTGGATGAATTTACCCTAAGCCTACTAAGGAGAACTGTGTATGAGTTCTATGGGAAAGGAATAGTACCAACATCAGAGTTACTACACAAAGCAATGGTCCATGCGACCAATGGGACCGACTATCAATTCCCATACAAAAAACTGCACTCAAAGAAATGTTACATAATATGGGACTTAGATGGAAGAAAGCGAAAAGCAGGACACTTTTGTTTTGATAGCTAGTCCAAGAATAGAGGCATATCGTTGCAAGCAAGTCAAATATTTTTCTTAAACATTTGATAATTTACATGCATGTACTCCGTCCAATGTCACAGTTACTAATTTCATTTCAATTACAATTTCAGATATTTATATTTAATGTACAAATACTGGCATGAAAAACGAGATAAAGTATTTTTGGACGAGACATGGTTTAACTTCGGTGATAAAGACTGCAATGGTTGGGTGGATGGCAGTCCCAAAACACAAATAAAATCAAAAAGCAGTGGAAAAGGTGAAAGAGTTATTTTGTTGCATGCTGGGTCTGAGACAGGATGGATTCCTGGTGCACAATTTGTGTTGCACACTAAATCCAGCGGAAATTAC
>JAVBJR010000807.1:0-2784 GCA_031546965.1 Dysgonomonas sp. | reverse complement strand
TTTCTACAGACAGCCATTACTTGTCCAGATGTAGGGTTTGTAGTGGTAGAAAGGAATACGCTTCCAGTACTAGCCACAATTTAATTCGTGAATTTACACGGCCAACTTTGGTTAAAACAATATTTCATAAAATCTGAATATATGGCATGGAGTTGTACATCCCGCCCGCTTGGTGGCGCTGCCATGCAACAACCTTCACCCTTGTTAACAAGTGTTTGAAGGATCTCAGAGTTGTTCCTATCAAATAAAAGAAATATGATCAAGTCTAACATAATTAAATCACATTAAATGAAGTTGATGAGGTTTCATTTTGACAAGTCTAATTGCTTGGTTAACTTCCACCTGACTGGGGTCTTTCTCACGGGCGTATTCAAAGCAGTTCTTTGCAAATTTGTACACGTGAATCATGCAGTGAACCTGCCCCATTCTAAAATGCCCTTTCCACCAATCCGGCTGCACTTCGACAGCCGTCTCCGCGTCTTCCAATGCAACAGAACGACTGCAATACCATGCTCAGGCTGTGAAGTGGCAAACACATCGATATAACAGGAAATACTATAGGAATATACTCCCAGAAATATAGGAATTTATATGAGTAAATTATTGAAAATATAGGTAAAATATAGGAATTAAATAAAATGAAAAGCAATTTTTCCCTAGGATATGCACATATGCCCTATAAAATATTTGGTTCCTTTAATTTTACAAATGATTTTAATTTGTAGTACAAGAACTAATGATTCACAGAAATTACTGTGATATAAAGTGGGAGTTTCAACAGCGCAATAAGAGAACAATTGGAAAATGGTCTTCTTCCCAAAAGGGTCAATTCCCAAAGACAATTGTGACAATGCGTTACATAATTTAAATATCAAATGCAAAAATATATGTAAACCGAACAAACTGTCCTGTTTCCAATGGCGTCTTTGAAAAGTATGCACGTTCACTCGTACCAAGCTCGTACATAATAAAAATAAATAAAATTGGTAAATTATTACTAAACTTTTCAGGGCATTTTGAGGTTGAGATACTTAAAAAATACATATTTCCGAAAAATTTTGCACCATTACGTTCCTAGTGAAAACATACAAATTCTGTTTCTCCAGATTTATTAAAAAGTGCGCAGTTAAAAAGTTACCAACGAACGAAAATGATTTAAGTAGCACAGAAGTCGGTCGCCAAATTGCAAATGTTACCCAAGATGTTACCAGCACGGCCATATATTAGGCATCGATATATAAAAATTTCAATTAATTATTTTCCAATTATTCGAGATGATAACTCGTCAAAAACATCCTCAACGTCTTCAGTGTTACACTAGGACTCAAAATAATAAAGAAATATACGTTATATTCCGACAATATTACCTCAAATGTTTCCAAAATCCAGAGCCAAACCGAGAAGAACGACGCCATGAAATGCGTGGTTCCAGTGTGACGTGACACCAGCCAAGTTATACAACCATCAGGACGTTTTAGTTTTAGCGGATTAAAAGTCCTAAATGGATGAACATAGCCTAACCTAACCTGAAATAACTTTACCTAACCTGATATAACCAAACCTAACCTGAAATAACCTAACCTAAACATGTGCAAACGGGCATGAATAACTGAGACTACAGGTCCGATCACACTGCGCCGCGTGCGTGTTTCCGAAACATCCCCCAGTGGATGCATGGGCGGGGCTTGCGAAGGCAACGCTCACGCACAATTGGCGGAGCCGCTTCGCTCTTCTATTGTTCTATTGGTGAGTTCGCCTGCCGCGAAAATCAAAGACGTGCAATTTATCGGTATTCGTGATTCTACCAATGAGGGTGTCTACTAAACTCTCATTTGAAAATTCCAGTATATTTCCGGTATTTTCAAGGATATTTATAACTTATTTCCAGGACACAAAATGCACAAAGTGAAAGACAGTTTCATAATAAACCACATTAATCCCCTACAAAAATATACCTCAGTTAAAATAACTGACGTTTTCCAACCCACCATTTTATGGGAATAACTACAGTTTAAAAAACTTCAGTTTTCTGAAAGTAACTGTAGTTTCAACGAGCAGTTCTGAATTGTAGTTTACAGAAAACTGCAGTTAATATCACTGAAGTTATTCCCATAAAATGGTGGGTTGGGAAACGTCAGTTTTCTATAACTGCTGTTCCCCCGCAACTGCTTTTCCCCCACAACTGGTGTTCACCCGCAACTGATGTTCCCCCGCAACCGATGTTCCCTCGCAACTACATAGAACCGCAAATGCACTTTTTCAACACAATTTTTAGTATTTTCTACAGTTAACATTTTCTTAAAAATTGTAACAGGATGGTGCGATGCAGGGTTACCTGGCATGTATAGTTATGTATTTATAGTTTACAATTGTTAGTATGGTATCTTGAACCGGACAATTATCCTAATGATATTTACATTTGTGAAGTTGTAGAGTTGAAAATATTATAACTTTTATTTTTCCCTGTATAATATTCTACAATGTACAGGACTTTGACAACTTGCATGGAACATACTGTGGTGAAATGAAACTGCAGTTTAAACGGCAACATGAATTATCAAAATTGTCATTTGCAATCACAATTGTTAATCTTTTAATTCAATATTGAACTGCAGCTTATGTATGCATCCTCATAAACTGCCGTGAACAGTACATTTTTTGACAACATCAATTTTTAACTGCAGTCCAGAGTACAGTTCTTTACAACATCAGTTTTTAACTTCAGTATTTTCTTATCAACTGCAGTGAACAGTGCAGTTTATTGACAACAGCAGTTTTTAACTG
>JAVBJR010000189.1:0-2823 GCA_031546965.1 Dysgonomonas sp. | reverse complement strand
GGGGGTTCTGTTGAGGCAGGTGAACGAGTTGCGGTCCTGCCCTTGGTGCCCGCAAAATGTCAGGAATTCCTGCTGTCGCAGGCCCAGGGAAGCTCCTTCCTCGGCCTCGACCTATAGGCCGTGGGGCATACATCATGCCTCCACCCCGAAGGTTGAAAGATGGAGATGCCCGTATTGGCTGGACTGACCGTTGCAGTGGCCTGACCAGATTTATTTCGCGTTGGACTGCCCGTGGATGCATTTATAACGGTGGTTGTGGTTGGGGACATGGTGGTGGTTGCGGCTGCGGTAGTGGTGGTTGTTGTGGTTGCAGGCATGGTGGTTGTTGTGGGAGTGGCACTTCATCATCGGACCAAATGACTTTGGCATCACTGTCATAATCATCATCATTATCAACTACAATGTCTGGCTCCGCAATCAATGCATGTAAAGAAGAATAACATAAAACAAAAGATAAACATGTAAATACATAAAATAAGATAAAATGAGCCAACTATTTACTCTAACATGTGCATCAGACATGATGTATGCAGCTCCAAAAAGGTCTGTATACACAGCACCTGTGGGAAAAATAAAAGAAAAAACACAAATAATAGTGTTTCTTCAGTGTTTCTTATATATATATATATATATATTTAAAAAACCGTACTTGCGCATCTTGGTCCTACTTTCTGCAGATATTTCAGTTGGGAATTGACTTGTCCTAACATTTGTGTGGATTGCATGAGCAAAGGGTCCCAACATGTCCAACATGGCAGGTATACTTACTACAGACACAGCCATGTTGATTGTACAGATTTAATGTACTTGGCAGTTTGTTTATATACTGTGGTTGACATACACTCATTGATTATATTACATATTGTCACAATTACATTACTCAATTACAATGTGACTTACCAAAGCTAATATTGCAATACATGTGTTTGAATATGTACAACTGTTGTAATGTCTTAAACATCATTGTCTCCATTCATGCAGTCTTACTATCAATGTAACTCATGTACCCATATCTTTATTAGGTTCAGACCATAGTCTCAATAAGATGACCATATTACAACATGATTTGACACAGCTTATGGTAATGTACTAGACAACATGACCAGTCTAGACAATTTAATTGCAATCTGTTTAACTGACATTGCTATTGTCAATTTGTATTTACTTTTATTTTTCAAGTGGATAATACTTAAAACATTTATTTAATCATTTATTCTCATTTCACATATTTTATCTTTGTTTTATTTAATCATTGTTTATTTGTGCCTCACTAGCGGCCCACGACCAAGTGAAACTAGCCACTGATCTAACTGCTCACCTGCTAGAGCGCGGCCACTACCACCAAGTGGTACATTCTTAAACCAGCCACTGAACTACCTGCGTACCTGCTAGAAGTTGGTGTCGATAGCAGCATTGTTCTGGGTGGTGCACTGGATGTGAAACAGTGGGCGACAATCGATACGGACACACTGTCATATAACACATTGCATTTTACTTGTCCAAACATGAACCACACAAGAAATCTTTTGATTACTGCATGTACAAGGGTTACATGCGTTTTGTTGGCAATGTCATCAATGATTATATATTACAATCATCACTTGTACTTTGTTATGTACATTTTCAGATTGTATGGACACCACACAACATTCTGTGTGGTGGTGCTATCGACACCCCCTTCTAGCAGGTACGCAGGTAGTTCAGTGGCTGGTTTAAGAATGTACCACTAGGTGGTAGTGGCCGCGTTCTAGCAGGTGAGCAGTTAGATTAGTGGCTAGTTTCAGTGGGTCATGGGCCGCTAGTTTCACCTCATAAGGGTTGTGATGATGTTTGTACGTGATGAGTACTGAGTACACAATGTGTTAAAGGGACATATGATATGTAAGCCTGGTGGTTCGTGGAGTTGAAGTGGTTGCTGAAATGACAGCATATGATGGGTGTAATGCCAATGGGATTGGAGGCTGGGGACAGTGGGATTGGGATTCGGGATGGGTATTGATGGCTAGGAAGGGGATTCATTTGCTGTGGATACGTTTTGGAAAATTGACCTTCATTGAAGGCCAAGTGGTTTAGCACACGGACATACTCCTAGGAAGGGGATGGTGTTTTTGTCAATTGATTTTGAAACATGGACCTTGATTGAAGGCCAAGGGGTTGGGGCAAAGGCGTAGGAAAACTGGATTCGGATTCAGCACTCCCAGGAACCAGGTTGTGTTTGTGGGAAGAGGTTACGAAACACTGAACATCATTGAAGGGCAAGGGTATGAGGTGGGGCATGGGGACAACAGTATTGGGAACGCGCACTTACTCCTGGGACCTGCTTCTGTTGCTGTGGCCGAGTTTGTTAAACATTGACCTTATGTGAAGGGGGCAATGGTTGGGGCAGGGCATCGTGACCACCATACCCAGATTTGGCACGCCCACTTACTAATAGGCCTGGGCTTGAGGCGGGGCCTCGGGTGAAAGCTGTTTTGGATGCGGGTGCACAAGGGCTGTACCATAAAGATGTACAGGGTGAATCACAAGTCTGGGCCTTCAAGGTGAACTGACAAAGTTGAGATGATTGACACCAATTTCAACCACATAATACGCAGTGATCGTGAGATTATGTAATGCATGTTTTTTACGAAAGTAATATACTGTAAAAGTGGTAATGTTTCGCGCGGCTTTATTTTCGCGCTTTTCGCGCTCCTTTGACCTTCCGCTAAAATTAAAACCTCGCTAAATTTAAACTCCGGTAAATTTAAATTCCCGGTAAAAAATGTCTAGTTGAGTTGTGAAAATTACCGCATACCGGGAAATTCCTATTTGCAACACAGCAAA
>JAVBJR010000968.1:0-3519 GCA_031546965.1 Dysgonomonas sp. | reverse complement strand
CCTGTCCATGGTGGAAACCTGTCCATGGTGGAAACCTGTCCATGGTGGAAACCTGTCCATGGTGGAAACCTGTCCATGGTGGAAACCTGTCCATGGTGGAAACCTGTCCATGGTGGAAACCTGTCCATGGTGGAAAACTGTCCATGGTGGAAACCTGTCCATGCCGGAAACCTGTCTATGGTAGACACCTGTTTATGATATGGAAACCTTTCTATAGTGCAAACCAGTTTTTGGAATTAAAATTGACATTTGTGGCCTATTGACAGCATAATTTTTTACTTATTTTTCTTATTCTAGGGTCGGTAAACAATGTTTAGTGGCGCCACCTATCTATTGCACACGGTGTATATTTGAACTAGGTAGATGTTCCTTTGAAGTACGTATCTTCAAGTTGCTGTTATTATATTAGGTGATAAAAATGTTGACATATTGTATAAATCACTTTTTACAGCTGGAAAGTCTAGATTTTTAGTGTCCACTACTAAAACAAATCTTGTAAAGTTGTCATATATACATATAGTTGTGCAATAAAAAGTGCAATATTCTTTAACGACAATGTGGTTGGTTGAAACAGGTGCGCCCTCTATGAAACAAACTTGCAAACAACTTTATAGGCCTACTTTTGAATGGAAACTTTGGAAAATTGTATCTAGGACAAGGCTGCAATGTGCTGTACTTTTTATTCTCAATTATCTACTGAGTTAATAACACTGTTACATTGTCAAGAAGTCAAGGTGCAATGCAATGTGCATGCATGATAACTTAAAACTGCACAATTATCAGGGGAGAATTAATTTAGAAGGTGTTGAAAACCCGATTGCAATATTACTTTTAATATATGTAAAATATTACTAAATTGCAAATTAATAGTATAGTTATATTAACATATTTTCCTCGAATTTATATGTACTGTTTTATTATACTTTATTTACGTGCTGTTCATGAGAATGAGGAAAGTTTTCTGCAAAAGTAGGCCTACTAAAAATTCAAATTTCTTCTATGATGCCTACAGCGTTAAAAATGTTATCAGCAATTATGTTAACTGATGGTAAGAAAAAGTTCATAAGTTTGTGTAAACTATTTCAAATCACGCCTTTACCATGACCGCTTTTTAAAAACCTAATTACTACATTCAAACCCTCAAACCGAATTCTAATTACATTTTAAATATCACTAAATATTCATAAAGTCAAAATTAATTCTTTCCCTTTCAGTCAAAACTTAAAAAAAACAAACATTTCCTTATTACCCTTATAACAATTCCAACATTTGCAATACATTAACTGCAACATTTTAAATGTAATAGTATTTGAAATGCAACATACATATCATATAATTTAATATTATAATTTATTATTACAATTTATTGGAATTTATTATTACAATTTATTGGAATTTATTATTACAATTTATTGGAATTTATTATTACAATTTATTGGAATTTATAATTAGAATTTGTTATTGGAATTTATTATTGGAATTTAACATTAAAATTTATTATTGGAATTTATAATTAGACTTTGCTATTGGAATTTATTATTTAAAATGAAGATTAGAATTAATTATTACAATTTATTATTGGAATTTATAATTAGAATTTGCTATTGGAATGTATTATTTAAAATGAAGATTATAATTAATTATTACAATTTATTATTGGAATTTGTAATTAGAATTTGATATTGGAATTTAATATTATAATTTATTATTGGAAATTAATATTAGAATGTATTATTGGAAATTAATATTAGAATTCATTATCACAATTTATTATTGGAATTTGTAATTACAATTTGTTATTGGAATTTATTATTGGAATTAATATTAAAATTTATTATTGGAAATTAGTATTATAATTTATTATAATTCATAATTAGAATTTATGATAATTCATAATTATAACTGATTATCAGAATTCGTTATTATAATTCCTTATTAGAACTCATAATTAGAATATATTATTGGAATTTATTACAAATCTATTTCTGCATTAATGATTTAACTGCATTTATTTTTCTGCATTTGCAATGCGATTTTGCATAATTTAAATTACTAACTCATTTTCAAATGTTAGTTGAATCGTTTTTCGAGGCTGTATTACTATACTATTAAAATATATAGGTAACATTTGTACTACATATTCCATGAATTAATTACTTTTATTAATTTTAAATTGAAATTTAACTTTAATTCAACATTCAATTTTCATTATCATTGCTTTGGTTTGATGCATGTTACTGAGACTATGGGGCACATTTGAACATTTCTAATACACATATTAATACATATTAATATTACGTTTGCAAATTTCTGCTTTTAAATTAAATACATAACATTTGTTTGCATATTTAAAATTAAATATCATTGTTATAATAAACCCTTGTTTCTATTACAGCCAATAAAACAATATTACTTTGCATTCAAAGTTTGTGCAACCTTGAACGTGGACATGTACTTATCCACTTGGAACAAAATCTGAATATTTGTTTGCTGCCTTGCATCAAAATAAGTCACACAGTTATATAGAAACTTGGCTTTACAACGGTATATACCAATAAAAAAGTCTGATATAATCAATATACGTGTTTGAAAAGCATAATGTATAAGGAAAATGTCACAAGTCACGTGACACGTCTCCTTGTCCCAATGTCGGCCATTACTTTTATCAGTTGCTTGCTTACTATTATCTCCTTTCCCCTTCAAGGTTACTTAACTGCATTCATTTCCTGGCCACGCAATTGCTAACAAATGGGTGCAAATTCCATGCAAACACTATGTAGATAAGAACGGCAGCTGTGCAGTAAAGCAACGTAATTTAGCACGAACATGGCGCCCACGCACTTTCCACTTGCTTACGTCATACGGTAGCATAAGCACAAGTGAACATAAACAACATGCAGCGATCCTATCGGAAAAATCTCGCAACTTCGTACACTTTGTATACTTTGTAGTGACCCAGCTCTTTTTTCCTTCATTTTCAAGTGATCGATGATTGTTAGCTAAGCGGAAAAATATGGCAAACCAATTGTAGCAAAAACATAAAAATACGCCTATTTCTAGTTAGGCGGCCATGTTCGTTACACAGATTCCAATCTGAAATTGAACGTAATGCGGATTTCTGTTTTCAATTAGGACCAACATTTTTGTGTGTGTGTTGCAAGTCACGAACTTGTTATACAGTATCTTATATAGTACATTGTGGGAGGGGCTAAAAAATGCACTTCCTGTTACCCAACCAATTACCAAAAAGTCGCCATTTCATTATATACATGATACATTTTTTTTGCTTTTTAGAAATTAAAAAGTTACATCTTAGGTCAATACAGGATTGTGGGAACATTATTAGAAGTTTGCGGAAATAACGCCATTTTGAATTCCTTACAAGTTACATAATTCAATCAAGATTAAAATCTAATGCAATGTAAAAATATTTAGTGATTTTAAGTCAATTTAAAACCTGGAAAACTAGAATTATATTAACATTTAATGCACATTCAATGATTTTGAGTCAATTAAAAA
>JAVBJR010000132.1:0-2508 GCA_031546965.1 Dysgonomonas sp. | reverse complement strand
GTCTCGTTCTCCTGATTCTTCAACTCACCAGTTCCTGGTTCCTCAAGGTGTGGACTTCCACCAGTCTCGTTCTCCTGATTCTTCAACTCACCAGTTCCTGGTTCCTCAAGGTGAGGACTACCACCAGTCTCGTTCTCCTGATTCTTCAACTCACCAGTTCCTGGTTCCTCAAGGTGAGGACTCCCACCAGTCTCGTTCTCCTGATTCTTCAACTCACCAGTTCCTGGTTCCTCAAGGTGTGGACTTCCACCAGTCTCGTTCTCCTGATTCTTCAACTCACCAGTTCCTGGTTCCTCAAGGTGAGGACTTCCACCAGTCTCGTTCTCCTGATTCTTCAACTCACCAGTTCCTGGTTCCTCAAGATTCCTCAAGCAAGTAACCAGGGCGAGGTCATTCAAGTCTCGTCAAGACATCAGGTCCCGGTTCTGCGAAGCAAGTCAACAGTTCCTGGCTCCTCAAGCCCATCGCTCCTCAAGTCTGGTCAGGGTTACAAGGAAGACGTCCGGTCGGCCATAATCGCGAATTGGTCGCGGTAGGGTCAATGACAAGAAAGCATTAAAACACAATCTTCGTAGACATTCTGATAAGGTAATAATTCAGTTATCACGAGGGCAAATAGTTAGGAGTTTTGACTTTCATATCATACCTCCTAAATCTGGTACAGTTAAGTTTATAGGCAATAACTCATGTTTTAATAATTTCTTCTGTGATTATGTTATACTTTTGCTTTGTTTATGGTGTTTCTTGATGTTGTTTACGTTTCAGAGTACTTTACAATACCATACCAGTTTACCATTAAACAGAACTGCATGTATTCGAGATGCTTAAACAAGTGTTTATTTATGAAATTCAAGTTATACGTCGACTATTCATTATTGGTTGAGCTTATAGAAACGTTATTATTTTTTCCTGCAAAGTGACTGCACTTTATTAACAATATATATAAATTATTGAAAGTGAAATATTTATGTGCGAAATTGTAATATGGTTTTGTTATAATTAAGGCATGCATAGCATCAAAACACCAGAGTAATGTAATATCCTTTTGTTTTCTGAGCTTTCCAAATAGGATGGATGCTGCATCTTCGCAGTTGCTTTTTCATACGTCTTTTTAATAACATTAGTAACAGTAGTTTCTTCTTTAAGAGTAGCAACGTTCTTCGATCACGAGCCATTGTTTAATAACGTTCGATTGACAACTCCGAACAGATCACAGCAGCCGTGCAATGAGATTGTGCAAATGGTGAGCATGAAAGCAACAGCGTTCTTATTCAGATCAAGCTCGTGGTGGCGCTGCTGTCGGGCGTTGTGGGTACTGTGTGTTTCACGAAAGATTGCGGTCGAGAGGGCCCCTCCCCGACCTGTCTTCTGCTTTTTGGGGGGTTTGAGTATTTGAAGCTTTGCAGCTGCATTCCGAATCATGACGTCACTGGGTAAAGGTGAACATGCAACAGCAAGCTTGAAATATACCCAAACCCCCCAAAAACCAGTAGTCAGGTCGAAGGAAGCGGCACTCTCGACCGCAATCTTTCGTGAAACGCACAGTAGCTCCAAAATTCAGCTCCTGCCTAACTGCAACGCCCGCTATAACGTTTTTAAAGGAGAACTGACAGGGCTGGAATAGTGGACTATGGTCAGTGAATAAAACGGCCTCGAGAACCCGTTCTGGCCAATAATGGACAGACTAATTGGCGGGTAGTCCAAATTTACCCAATGGCAGTTTGGCTTTTTCGGCGAGCATAAACGCAGCCTCAGCGTTTTCCTTTCAATCCATATTGTTTGTAAATTGCTATATGACCATAAGGAACCATGAAATAAAATGTGCAGGTTCCACCGAGATTTGAACTCGGATCACTGGATTCAAAGTCCAGAGTGCTAACCATTACACCATGGAACCACCCCTACGTTCTGGAGTTCAGTCAATTATGGAAGACACGACATGGAAAGGGCCGCAGAACTATTCCAAACTGTCCTTTAGTGAGTATGTACAAAGTTGGTAGATGATTTGGCTGCAAATCGAGAGGTCCCTGTTTCAAACCCGTGTACCCATTAGGTTTTTCTATTTTAAATTTTCTTACAAACAATATTGCTGTGAATTTATCTTTTTAATAGAAATGTCAGATAGTAAGTAACACCTATCAGAGTACAGAAGTTTGCACAGGTTTTTTGAATGGAACAAGCTGTATATTACTTTAAAGAGACACTGCACGGGGAAAATTTTTTTTTAGAAAATTGTAGGCAGGAAATGAATCATTTGTGCTATTTCAGAATCGTCATAATCCCTACCGTATCCGAGAAAACAAATAAATGTGTAAAACGTGGAGGCTGACATCTTGATTTCGAGCCCAAATGGAACCTCCCGATTGGTTGGTTCAGATTTTTTTTGCCTCAGCCGTCACCAATCACAGAAGCCCAGAAATAACGGAGGGCAATCTTCGTTAAACGGACGCCGCTGGTAGCCATCCATAACGGAAATTCGAATAGATCGATGCGTCACCAAAACCGCAA
>JAVBJR010000233.1:0-4520 GCA_031546965.1 Dysgonomonas sp. | reverse complement strand
CAAACTGCAAGATGTATTATGACACATCTATTCAGGGGGTGTATTAATGCACCCAAAGGGTGTAGTGTAAATTACAAAGTTGAAGCACGCCATACGTTTAGCACAAGTACCAAGTTTCGTAAATTTTCAAATATCCCACTAATTAATATGAATTATTGAACTATTGGCTGGTAGCACAGGTAAACCCATGCATGTATGCCAACAGGTTAGGCACATACTAACGTTTAGCAGTTCTATCAATCCTACCACAAAGTCCGGATCTGAATCCCATTGAGCATGTCTGGGATGTGATGGGTAGACAGACGCCTTAGAGGCAGGATACCACTGCCAAGCACATTGCTGGAGCTCGAGCTGGCAGCACTTGAAGAATAGGAGAACATTCCTCAAGAGACTGTAGACAATATGATTTCTTTAATGTCCAATAGGCTCAACGAGATCATAAGGGCAAGAGGAGGGGTTACAAATTACACGTTATTGTTAACCAATAATGCCCAATTTGTTTTCATGTCATGCCTTGGCATTTGTGGACAATTAGTGCTTTGGAGTTCATACAAAATAAACAATGTCAACGTGAATGTGTTTTACTCAGAATACCACACACATGCAATCTGCAGTAACACAATGTTTATTTGCAACGATTTATTTGCAAACCATAAGGTGATGCGCTAATTTTGTGCAGCAGTTTACATAGGCACATAACAACTCTTGTTGTATGTAGCACTGTCTATATACATTTATGTACAGTATGTTGCACAGCAAATAAATGCAACAAATGGTAAATTCCATCCATTGAACTAATGTGCATATCAACGAACTATTTAGCAGAACAGAGATGCACAGTATAGGATGTGCAGTGTATACGTATTGTATGAAAACGCATGTGTATATCCAATGCATCTGGTATGCGGATGTAGTGCATTCATTGCACACAGATAATGTGCATTTCTAGTTGTGGTGTGATCCAGAACCACTGCTTGACTTCCCTACAAGGCACTTGACATTACTTCTAGCTCCCAATGGGGGAATAAATTTTTGTAAATTCACCAGCATTTCAAACAACGCTTAACACACTGATCCAAAGGTGCTCTACAACTTTCAGATTTGAACTGTACATGTGAATCGAACTGTTAAAAAGATATCAATGCAAAACCCATGAAGGTCACGTGCAAGGTCACGCGAAACACGTTTTTTGAATAACCCCAACCTGCTTTCCTTTTCAATCTCCTATTCAAAAATGATTTAATGTTTACAGATTTAAATATATTTAAAAAAAAAGAGACCAGACTTTTGCCACACTCTGTATAGGTCTGCATACATGACGAACTGGAAAGAAATGAATGCTGTCAGCACTCGTTATAAGAGCCTTGTATGTCTGCATGGTTATAGTGAATATAGCTTTGTATCCGCGAGTAACAGCATATGTGTGAGGGGATGTTAATGAGAAATGAATAGGAGCTAGAAACAATAAAATAACATACGGCTTTGTTCCTTATCTTTATTTTGATACAAAGTACATATTTGTAAAGGGGGTGTTTGCATTAAATTGAGTCATAGCCTCAATTTGAAAGTTGGAGAGTATCATCAAAATAGTCTGATGAGTTAATTGATATCAAATGAGGCAAATAACAGAATTCATTTAATTTGAATTTTGTTTCTGAATTTTGAAATTTTGGAATATAGTTGCAGCCTTGCAGTAGCTTCCCTGCATGACATACTATTGCCTTGCTCTGTAGACTTGTTATTCCGCAAAAAATCGAAATTACAAATTCTTTTGTTTCCTCACGTCTTGCAATATAAATCTATCATTCAACTTCATATTCGTAACCAAAACAATAACAACTCCCGATACTGCTGTTTAAAGATAACATATACTAGCTTAATTATATGTGTCTATGATTGTATTTAAACTGTTTGACATTGGTAATGTAATATATATGTTATTTTAAATATGTTAATTCTTGATGTATACGTATACAAAATGATTGTGGATTAAAAAATACGTTGAAACATTACATTTATTCCTATATATTATACGCGCAAAAAAGTTGCACGAATGATTCAAGTCTGGATGCATGGGGTACTATAATATTTAATTTGTAATCAAGAAATTGTAAATAAATTTATTAGGAGTATTTATTGTTATAGCACTTTTTGCTATAGACGCATATACACAAAAAATCGTTATAATTTCATTGATTTCAACATAGTATATTGTATAACTATATATATTGATATTATTTATCTATAATAAAATGCGTCGAAGTATGTATGTTATAATTGGTCACATGACATTCGATGATTTCCTTGAATAATTATCAGTGATTTTGCTGCGCAGCACGTCATGGGTTACAGGATTACGCAATCCCAATTATTTGAAGTTTCTGGAATATGATTGCGCAATGATTACATGATGAATATCAATGAGGTAAAGTCACAAAAAGGCCAACTTTGGGTGCTATTTTCGCAGTTGTTTGTAAGAAATTTCCCGTAGCGGAGCTGAAATATTCGGCTCCCTACAATGAAGTATGATGAATTTCTCCTCGGATTATTGTTAATATTTTCAGTTGGTATTTTTCGAACAACATGCTCTACAGGTATGTATATGAAAGTTTTTTAATACTCCCTGGAATAAATTTAGTTTTCTTACGTGCGACATTATATGTAATATTAGATTCTGAACATTTTTCAGATCATGTGTGTCCAGAAGCTACATGTATTTCAGGAGAATGTGTCAATAGTTCTTTAGTTTGCAATGGAGAACTCAATTGTTTGGATGGCAGTGATGAAGCACACTGTGGTTTGGAAATAATTACCTCATTTCCATCGTAAAACTCTCATTATTTCTAGTACAATTTCCTCTGATTTATCTGCAGAGTCTTGTCCCGATGGACATTTCCGATGTGCAAATGGAGTTTGCATATTCAGGAGATGGCTTTGTGATAATAATGATGATTGTGGTGACAACTCTGATGAAATGCATTGCGGTATAGCTGGATTCGACATTAAACGCCGCTGTTTTCCTCCTTTGAACTTTTGATAATGGTTTTAATTGTATCTTAGTTGGCTGTGAGCCTGAGGACTTCCATTGTTTGGACAAAAGTAGGTGTATAAAGATGAAATGGGTTTGCGATGGTGAGCATGACTGCAAGGATGGCTCTGATGAGGCTCCTGGATGCACCCCATTTGTGCCAGGTTCACCTACTATTTCCAGTTTTTTTCATGGACATGGTCTAATGTATATTTTTTTTCCAGTACAATGTGATGATGGTTTCACTTGTCGGTCTGTACCAGAGTGCATATCTACTGAAAGGGTCTGCGATGGCAGCACCGATTGCATTGATGGTTCAGATGAGATTAATTGCACAGGTCTCTGTACTTGACCAATATCCAAAAGGTGCTCTTGTTAAAGGTTTGCTTGTGTTCACAGTGACTTTTATATTGCAGCGAATTGCTTGGAAAGCGACTTGAAATTTTGGTGTACTGATGGCACTGCATGCCTTGGGTTCGAGCTTGTCTGCAACGATGTGCATAACTGCCATGATGGTAGTGATGAAGGTGGACAATGTGGTAATTATTCTTCTGGTAGTTTTCATGTATGTGCATGTGCCCACACACTCTGTACATTAATGTTCTATCTGTTTCACAGAAACTAAGACCTGTTCACATGCGGGTTGTGAACATGGATGTTTTCAAACTCCTCGAAATGCAACATGCTATTGTCGGTCTGGTTTTAACTTGACCGATGGCAAGCATTGCCATGGTTTGTATTTAACCCATATGCATGTCATCCTCGTAATATAATAGATGTGTAATGTTGAAATGTAACATTTTAATACAGATACTAACGAATGTGAAGGCGTTAACCATATGTGCAGTCACAACTGCCGAAACACTGAAGGATCTTTCGAATGCTCTTGTTTCGACGGTTATAAACTTCATTCTGATCACAAAAGCTGTCGAGCAGAAGGTATTGTTGGTTATAACCTTGCTTTACGCTTTACACCACTAATGTTGGCCTTCGCAGGACCGGAACCATTGCTGATATACTCTACAACTAAGCAGCTCAAAGTGATCACTCTACGTACTAGACTAGCTTACCCCATTTTCGAAAACCTAAATCATGCAGTCGGTGTGGACTATGATAGTGTTGAGAACAGAATGTTTTGGGCAGAGATAGACGACAACAAAGAAGCTGTTAAATCTAGCAAACTAGATGGCACAGATGTACTGACTATATTATCCGAAGGTATTTGTACAACCTTCATCCCATTCTCCTGTGTAATTTTTTAACTTTTCACCTCAAATTCTGAATATATTTTTCAGGCGTTTCCGTTATTGAAGATATAGCTGTTGACTGGGTTGGAAGAAACCTCTACTTGTCGGATTCTTCCTTGTCATGGATCATAGTTTGTTCTACGAATGGTGCCCATTGTGCTGTTCTGTTTTCCCATGTATCTCATCCACGTGCTATTGCTTTGGAGCCTAAAGATGGGTATGACTTTGCTTTTCTGATTTTACAA
>JAVBJR010000435.1:0-34760 GCA_031546965.1 Dysgonomonas sp. | reverse complement strand
GAAGACCAATCGATAGAGTGGTAAAAGTACAGAAGTAAACACAATAAAAAGGGTGTTGCTTGAATGGCAACACCCTTATTTATAAATGTAGCTTTCATTACTGATATGTATCCCTATCAATGTCCCTATTGAGTGAGATATGTCCGATGATTTCGGAATAGTTGAAAAAAGTTCTTTCCAAGTAAACAAAAAGTTATTTGTTACGTTAATTAAGACTGTATGCTTGAACAAAGGCTCTTTTTTTACGTTGCCTAATTATGGTGCATGGCAAATAATAAAATTTAAACACTTTAGTTGTCATATACTTGACCATGAGTAAAAAGCTATTATTTTTATATCTGCTGATTGTTAGCTCTTTATTACCAATATCGTCCCAACAATTTTACTTCAAGAAATATCAAGTAGAGGAAGGATTATCACATAACTCGGTTTGGTGTGTTCTTCAGGACAGCTATGGTTTCATGTGGTTTGGGACTAGCAATGGGCTGAATCATTTTGATGGGCATAACTTTAAAGTGTATAAAAACAATATAAAAGATAAATATTCATTAGGAAACAATTCGGTACAAACCCTATACGAAGACGACAACCGGAATATATGGGCAGGTACTAGCAAAGGAATATTTATATTGGATCATACCAAAGAAACTTTCGCCCGCTTCGATAAGAAAACAAAGTTTGAAGTTTCTATCAGTAGCGAAATAAAGAAAATAATAAAAAGTAAAAGTGGTCAGCTATGGATAGCCACCCTCGGGCAAGGCTTTTTCATCTACGACCCACAACATGATACACTAACACAAAATAGTCAGAAAACATCGTTCGTATGGGATATCGCCGAAGATCTGTCGGGCAGAATCTACATCTCTTCGCTTCAAGAAGGGCTTATTTGTTTTGATCAGAACGGTAAATATCTAGAATCATATACCTCTTTTCTCGATTCAGAAAATAGCGGTAACTCTAAGATAAATTGCATTCAGAGCATTAGCGATCGTATTTGGTTTAGTATTGGCACAAACAATTTAGGGTGTTTAGACACCAAAACAGGCGACATAAAATATTACAGCAATGCTGACACCAATATAGGAGCCATACATTGTATATCTAAATATTCGGAAAAGGAGTTGATGATAGGTTCCGACAATGGTTTGTATCTTTTCAACACCATCACCGAAAAATTCTTAAGAGTTGCCACCCCTACCAATCCTCGGGGATTGAGCGATCAGTCAATCTATGCCATCTTGAAAGACAAAGAAGGCGGATATTGGATATCCACCTATTTGGGAGGCGTCAATTATTTGGCACAACAAACAAAAAAAATTGATTATTACTATCCTACCTACGATGGCGACAGAATTATGGGTAAAGTAGTAAATACATTTTGTGAAGATAAAAACCGCAATATTTGGATAGGTTCGCAAGACGGATTAAGATTTCTAGATAAAAAGACACAAACCCTCAGTGCATTTACCCTACCAGCCAAAAGCCTGAAATACGACATCCGCGCGCTCTTAATAGATGGCGACAATCTTTGGGTAGGTACTTTTGGTGACGGACTAAAAATAATAAACCTCAAAAACAAAACAATAAGCGAATATAATCATCATCGGGAGATTCCCAATACCATTTGCAGTAATGACGTTTTGTCGCTATACAAAGTTAAAAACGGAAATATATACATTGGCACCACTTGGGGCATGTGTACCTATAACAGGGATACCGATAGCTTTACTACCATAAACTACGTAGGCTCGATGATATCGGTACTAAGTATGCTCGAAGACAGCTATGATTGTCTATGGATTGCGACCTACAATTCGGGAGTATTTCGGTACGGGTTAAAAAATAATTATTGGGATCATTATACTCATAGACAAGAAGATATGACCTCTATCAACAGTAACTCGGTGATTTCGCTACAAGAAGATTCCGAAGGAAAAATGTGGTTTGGTACAGACGGTGGAGGCGTGAGCTCATATAATCGCGAATCGAATACTTTTGAAGATTTTGATCCTTTGGATACTATCCTGCCAAATAAAGTCATTTATTCGATAGAAGAAGACAATAGCAAAAACTTATGGATGTCGACCAATGCCGGATTATTGAGAGTAAATCCGAATAAAAAAGAAGATTCAAAACTTTTTACACAAGAAAACGGCTTACAGAGCAACCAGTTTAACGCCCGATCGTCGTTGAAAGGTAGTAATGGCGAATTTTATTTTGGAGGGATCAATGGTTTTAATGCATTTTACCCGGACGAATTCAGAGAGAACACCTACATACCTCCGGTTTATATTACCGACTTGAATTTGTATAACAGAGGCGAAGGCGGGCAAGTAGGTAAACTGGATATCGACACCCCTATTTATTTGACTAAAGAACTGACATTGTCCTTCAATCAAAATAACTTTGTTATCCAATTTGTGGCACTAAGTTACGAAGATACACAGCGCAATCAATACTGCTACAAGCTCGATGGGTTCGACAATGAGTGGATATATACCCCCAATAATACCGCAGCATACTCCAATCTGTCGCCCGGTAAATACACATTCCGTGTAAAAGCAGCCAACAACGACGGGCATTGGAACGAAGTAGAGACCACATTACAAATTGTGATCTCGCCTCCATGGTGGCGTACAACACTGGCTTATCTTATCTATTTTTCGATTGCAGCACTCCTTATCTATGCCATTTTTAGATATAATAGGCGAAAAATGAACGAAAAAATACAGTACGAAGTAGAAGAATACAATATATTGAGAGAAAAAGAGCTGTATCAATCGAAAATTAGTTTTTTTGTTAATTTAGTGCATGAGATAAGAACACCTTTGAGTTTGATTAAACTACCTTTGGATAAAATTACTGATCGTATTCGTTACGATGAAAGCGCATCGAAATACCTGTCGATGATCAATCAAAATATCGATTACCTACTAAATGTGGTGAATCAGCTGCTCAATTTTCAAAAAAATGAAAACAATAAAACCGAACTGTGTCTAGGAAACGAAAACCTACATACCCTATTAAAAAACGTATATAATCAATTCGTACATTACCTCGAACTCAAGTCCATTGCATTTAATCTCATATTACCCGATGAAGAATTGATAGTGCTAGTAGACAAAGAGATAATCACAAAAATTATAATCAACCTGCTAAGCAATGCTATTAAATTTACAAACTCAAGAATTGATCTCAAGCTAGAATATTGGGAGGACTATTTCGAAATATCAGTTCTCGATGACGGACCCGGAGTGATGGATAAAGAAAAAGAAAAGATCTTCGGAGTATTCTACCAAACTCATTTAGCCAATAATACCGGAACAGGTATCGGGCTTGCTTTTTCAAAATTGCTTGCCGAAAACCACAAAGGAAACCTATCTATTAAAGACAATGAACCGCGAGGAGCCATCTTTACCCTCAAAATTCCATTAGAAAAAGGTACTGCATATATAAATAATCTGACTGAAAATACCGTTATCGATACCGAGCAACGATACGATCTTAGTAATGATAATACATTCAAATCGTGTCATATACTTTTGGTAGAAGATAATCCTGATTTGCTAAACTTAGTATCGGAACTATTAAGCGAATATTTTATTGTTATCAAAGCCCACAACGGGCAAGAAGCTATCGAAAAATTAGCAAATGAAACAATCGATATAATTGTGAGCGACGTTATGATGCCTCTCATGGATGGGCTTGAGTTTTGCAATAGAGTAAAATCTAATATAAACACATGCCATATTCCCATCATATTGCTTACAGCCAAGGCAACCAACGAAGCAAAAATAGAAGGTATGGAATACGGAGCGGATGTTTATATAGAAAAACCATTCTCGATGAAGTACCTTAAAAAGCAGATCGAAAATCTGTTGAAACTGAGGCTCTCTTTTCAGAAGATGCTTCTATCGATGCCAATGCAGCCCGATAGCACTTTGGCTATTTCCAATAAAGACCAAGAATTTCTCACAAAACTTCAAACTGAAATAGACCAGCATATTTCGGAACCCGATTTCTCTATCGACAACCTAGCCGAAAAGATGTTTATGAGCCGATCTAATTTTTATCGGAAAATCAAAAATATTTCGGGTATGGCTCCAAACGACTATCTTAAAACCATTCGTTTAAATAAGGCGGCAGAACTGCTGATGGAAGATGGCGTGCGCATAGCCGATGTGTTCGAGAAAGTAGGATTCAGCTCATCATCTTATTTTGCAAAATGCTTTAAAGCTCAATTTAATGTGTTACCAAAAGATTATTCCGAAAGCCAAAGGTAATTAGGGGTGTATAATTATACGCCCGATCAAACAGCGGGTGAAAGATTTTTCACCCCTACAGATTTCCGGAATAAAATTTAAACATACTCTCTTACATAAATATATTTGATATTTAACAAATTAAATACATCCTGATTTCTTTTATATATTTCATCTAAAAAGAAAAGCATAGACGACTTCAATAATAAAAAATCAGAGACACCTGTTAATAGTCTTTCATAAAGCTATATCTGCAAAAAAATGAGCAAATATTATCCTTTATTGAACAGATATTCTCTAGTCTTTAGTTGATTTTGAAATTCCTTTGTAATAAACCTATGTGCACTATTATGATCTAACTTATGCGGGCATGAAATTCAACCTAAAGAATCTTTTTTTAATTCTTATTATTTGTATTATTTGTTCGTGTACAGACAAATACAATCCCATTAAAAATGACAATTCGCCATTAAGCGATACCTATACCAATCCCTTATTGCCAATAGGTGCCGAGCCGTGGGCAACCTATCACAACGGAAAGTATTATTACACACAAGGCTGTGAGAATAAAATAGTAATTTGGCAAACGGATGACATTACCAATCTGAAAAATGCCGAAAAAAAAGAAGTTTGGATTCCCAAAGACAAAAGCAATGCCTATCATCTTTGGGGACCCGAAATTCATTTTATAAATGACAAATGGTACGTATATTTTGCCGCAGACGACGGTAATATGGATAATCACCAGATATATGTGATTGAAAACAGCGCTGCAAACCCTTTTGATGGCGAATTTGTAATGAAAGGACGAATCAAAACAGATAGCGAAAACAATTGGGCAATTCATGCCAGTGTATTTGAATACGAAAGCGAATTATACATGATTTGGTCGGGTTGGCAAAAAAGACGTATCGAAACCGAAACACAATGTATATACATTGCCAAAATGGAAAACCCGTGGACGCTGAAATCCGATAGAGTACTGATCTCTAAACCCGAGCTGGAATGGGAAAGGCAATGGGTTAATCCCGACGGAACTAAAACAGCTTACCCTATATATGTGAATGAAGCTCCTCAATTTTTCCAATCAGAAAATAAAAATAAAGCCCTTATATATTATTCGGCAAGTGGCAACTGGACTCCCTACTATGCAGTAGGAATGCTTTATGCCGAAACCGGAAGTAACTTATTGGATGCTGCCTCGTGGATTAAAGCAAAAGAACCTGTTTTTAATCAAGATATTTATAATAAGGTTTTTGCCCCCGGAAATTTAGCATTTATACCTTCTCCCGATAACAAGGAAACATATTTCATATACCATGCCCGTAATATAGAGAACGAACCTTCGGGTGCTTTAGATTCTCGGTCGCCACGCATGCAAAAACTCGAATGGGATACAAATGGGCTTCCTATATTCAGAAAATCCTTACCTTTACAAGACGAATTAAAGAAGCCGTCTAACAACAAATAACATAAGTTAAACCATTAAATATACGAAATGAACAAATTTTCTATTTTACTTGTATCTCTAGTCTTGGGGATGCAGGCAAATGCAGCCGATTTATTTAAAACGAGCCAAAACATTGCCTTGCGTGCCCCATCGGTGCCACTAATAACGTCGGATACCTATCTGTCTATTTGGTCGCCCTATGATAAGCTAACCGAGGGCAATTCTGAACATTGGACAGGTGAAGCGCATCCCATCATTGGGGCTGTAAGGGTCGACGGCAAAGTATATCGATTTATGGGCAAAGACAGAGTTAACCTGTCTCCAATAGTACCCATGACCTATAACAAGGCTTGGGAAGCAGCTTACACTTTTGACAAACCAAGTAGCAATTGGACAGATGCAAATTACGACGACTCGAAATGGAAAAAAGGAGAAGCAGCATTTGGCACAGAAAATATGCCCCGCATAAAAACAGAATGGAAAACTCCCGATATTTGGATTCGCCGAACATTTGATCTCAACGAAGAGATTACCAAAGAGAAGATCATTCTGCAATATTCGCATGACGATGTCTTCGAATTATATCTCAATGGAGAACGCCTTGTACAAACAGACTATTCATGGAATAACAATGTGCTGTTGGAGTTGAGCGACAATGCAAAGAAAAAACTCAAAAAAGGAAAAAATATAATAGCAGCCCATTGTCAAAACAAAGCAGGAGGTGCATATGTAGACTTCGGTCTTTTCAAGAAACCCGAGCAAGTTTATGATTTTAAGACAGAAGCTATTCAAAAATCGGTAAACGTATTACCTACACAAAGCTATTATACCTTTACCTGTGGTACTGTGGAACTCGATTTGGTGTTCACGGCTCCGCTTTTGTTAGATAATCTCGATTTGGTTTCGAGACCTATCAACTATATATCGTATAGAGTGAGATCGATGGACAAAAAAAACCACGATGTGCAAGTATATATAGAAACTACTCCCGAACTGGCTGTTAATGATATTTCTCAACCCGTAAGATCAGAACGTATCGAAAAAAATGGCATGCTGTACCTCAAAACCGGAACTGTAGACCAAGCCATCACTAAACGTACAGGCGACGGAGTACGTATCGACTGGGGATATGCTTATTTAGCATCGGACAAAACCGCCAACAAAGCATTGAGCTTGGGTGAATATTTTTCGATGAAAGAAGAGTTTGTTAAAAGCGGAACTCTTAAACCGAGCGCCGACCCAATGACCTTATCACCTCAATTAGCCGAATCGATGTCAGTACTGGCATATACCGACAACTTGGGTGCTGTTGACAGCAATGGCAAATCGGGGTACGTAATGCTGGGTTACGATGATGTATATTCTGTTGAATATTTCTACAAACGCAGACTTGCTTATTGGAAACACGACGGAAAGGTGGACATTTTCCAAGCATTTGAACAGGCTAAAGCCGAATATGGATCGTTGATGCAAAAAAGCCGCGATTTTGATATCAAACTAATGGCTGACGCAGAACGTGCCGGAGGTAAGGAGTATGCCGAACTTTGTGCATTGACCTATCGTCAAGCTATTGTAGCCCATAAATTGGTGAAAGATGATGAGGGAAATATCCTTTTCTTATCGAAAGAAAATCACAGTAACGGAAGTATCAATACGGTGGATATTACTTATCCTTCTGCTCCACTATTCCTTATCTATAACACCGAATTGTTGAAAGGTATGATGACACCCATATTCTATTACAGCGAAAGCGGAAGATGGGCTAAACCTTATCCTGCACACGATTTGGGTACATATCCTATTGCCAACGGACAAACATACGGAGGCGATATGCCCGTAGAAGAAGCCGGTAATATGCTGATTTTAGCAGATGCTATCAGCAAAATAGACGGTAATACCGATTTTGCTCAAAAACATTGGAAAACACTAACAATATGGGCAGATTATCTGATGGAAAAGGGAATGGATCCCGATAATCAATTGTGTACCGACGACTTTGCAGGACACTTGGCTCACAATGCAAACTTGTCGATAAAAGCAATTATGGCAATTGCCGGATACGGACAGATGGCTGATCAAATGGGTAAAAAAGATATTGCTCAAAAATACACCAACAAGGCTAAAGAAATGGCAATACAATGGGAAAAGATGGCTAATGATGGCGATCATTACCGATTGGCTTTTGACAAAACCGGTACTTGGAGCCAAAAATACAATATGGTATGGGACAAAATATTTAAGATGAATATCTTCCCGGCTACTATTTTAGCCAAAGAGATACCATTTTATCTAAAAAAACAAACAGAGTTTAAATACGGTCTTCCTTTAGATTCCAGAAAAGATTATACAAAGTCGGACTGGGTAATTTGGACTGCCTCTATGGCTCCCGACTTAGCCGGATTCAAACAAATAATCACTCCTATGTACAAATATGCCAACGAAACCACTTCGCGTGTACCTATAAGCGATTGGCATGATAACAACACAGGTAAGATGATGAACTTCAAAGCCCGATCGGTAGTGGGTGGATATTATATGAAGATGCTGGAAAGCAAATTGAACAATTAAATTTAGAAATAAATTTAAGTTAAATTGCTATATCAAGAGGCTGAATTCTTAGAATTCAGCCTCTTTTTTACACTTCAGCTACTGGATATCATATAAAATAAATATTTTTGAAATCCTTTCGCACCATTTAAAGAACCTGAATTTAAAAATTTTCTCGAAATCCTAAAGAAAGCAAAAGTCCTTACAATGAGTGTCTATGATCGCAATTCTAATGACGAATGGGAGTTGAACCGCTCTATTGATTTTCTATTGGAGAATAGCGAACTTTTGGACTATCCTGTAAATTGCGATTGATCAATTTGCAGCTTACATAAACCACCCCGAATTAGGAATATCGACAGCATACTTAAATATTTATATCAGAGAACTCTTTAGGATAATCCTCACCAATCATTTTTTTGTATTCTACTACAAATTTAAAAAATCTCTTCTTTGCTTCGCTCTGCATATTTTGGTGTACCATAGAGCGAATCAAAAACGATATTGAAGATTCATTAATGGGGTCTATTTTAAATATAGCTTCACATAATAATATAGTCGTTTGATACTCTTTTTTTAGATAACTTTCTTCGATAAGTCGTTTGATAACAGGTTCTATTTTTTGTTCCATCAACGATTTGAAAGAGTCGAATATAAAATCATTTTCATCTTTAAGAAATGTACCTCTCGATACTATTTCTATAAATAAGGGAATATCTATATCTTTTTCTTTTTTGGAAAAGAGCTCAAGGCATTTTAGGCAATCGCAAAAGCAAAGTTCTTGAAGAACAATCTTATAGTAAGACTTTTCGTAAATAAGGCTAATTCCGTCCAATTCTTCTAATATTTTCCGTAGATTATTGATAGTAACCCCTCTGATGTTTTTAGCCTTATCATTATCCCTGTCCGACCACAATAAATTGGTTATTTGTTGAGATGGTATTCCATTTGCAGCACTATGCTGCAAGATCAATAAGAATACCTGTTTGAGCCTGTGACTAAACATGTAGCTTATATCTTTACCATTTCGGTCATTTACAGTAAAATCGCCAAAAACAAATATCGAATTAGCTCTTTTAGCCCCTCCTGCTTGTATTTTACCTAAAGTCAAAACAGAGGTGTCAGAATCGGGTAATCGCCCTTTCTTTCTTTTTTTATGGATGAAGTATAGCACTGCACAAAATAGGGTTCCTAGAGTTGCTACAAAAATGATTCTATAATTAGCCTCCCCATTTTTTTTATTTGTTTCAAACAGTTGACTGCGTGAAATGGCAGGAGCTGACAAAGAGTATATCTTTAGAGTCGAAGATATGTCGTTGTCTCCAAACTCTTGCACTATACCATAGTACTCATTCATATCATTGTCATAAAACAAATCGGCATTGGTGGTTATTTTTTCGGAACGTATAGGAATAGAATCGCCAAATATCTCATGCCTTCCGTCGGCTAAAGAAAATCTATATAATCTTAAATACGAATTGGATAGATGTTCCGAATAGCACAATGTCGTAAAATAACCATCCTTTATGATCATACTTTTTACCGGTACTTTGTTCTCTTCAGTCCAAGGAATTTCCCACTGTTTTGTGATTCGCATAGAGTTTAAGTCTACTTTATACAAATCATAAAAATATTTGCGTCCTACGGTAGATTTGCCCGATTCATTTCCCATTCCACCAAAAACGTACAAACAGTTCGACGCCTTATCGTATCCCATAGACAAAAAATAACGGGGAAATATTGTATCTCCGGTAAAGGTTAATTTTTCCCACTTATTAGTGTTTAAATCAAAGCAATAAAATTGATTATTGTAACGAAGGTCTCCAAAACCTCCGAAAATAATGAAGCGATTGTTTGCCGCATCCAAAAACTTACCGTGATGATGAAGTTGCCTTTCGAGTTTATCCTTGCTTACAATTACCCATTTTTTGTCTGTAATGCTATATTCGGCAATGGTAACATCTCCTCCATCAAGAGGCGACGAAACTTCGTACAAATATAAACTGTTTTTGATTGTATTCACAAAATTCGATCCAAGTCGGGAGTGTATCGGACAATCGTTTTTATATCCATCTTTGGTTGTTGTATTGTTTAAAATATTGTAAGTTGTGATAGAATCGCGGTTGCAGTAATATATATGTTGATTAAATGTATCAAAATTATAAGCTGCAACAGATTCGGATTTATAGGTGGCAACACAATCCCAATAATATGATTTGTTGATTAACCATATTGGATTAATTACCGACCCTCTTGCGGCTCCGTTCGAATCGTGTACAATTGTATCTTGATTTTCTTGAAAAAGAAATTCAAACTCTTTTTTACTGTCGCTCACTTTAAGATTTCTTATCGAAAAAGTCGGCAGTTCAATAAAATAGTCACTTTTTCCGAAATAGATTTCAGGAGTAACAGGATTAGGTACTTTACCAATATCGAATATGTGTTTGTCATCACCTACCGCACAAATAGTGAGTCCTGTAATTAAATTAATTTTCAGTTCTATATGTAACCAATTATTAGAATTTCGTTTCTGCCTATTCAAAATTTTCGTAATCAGTATATCTTTTCCTTCCTCATTCAATCTGTAAATGAGCTTTTCGCCATACGAATCGTAGGCTAGATTATATATCAGATCGGGCGATCGTTGCAATTCGAGCCGAAATATATATCCAGCCTGCGGTAGTTCACTTACAGCACAATCGAAATTTATAGCTAGCGAATCTTTAAAAACAGGATACGAGTGATTAAAAACAGTATAAGATGTTCTTTTTCCAATAGGAGATTCATTTCCTTTAAATGTCAATCCTTGAGATTGCATATTTAGTGGACAAGACAAAATAGCAACTAATAATATGAATATAATTTGTTTCATGAGAGATTTTTTATAGAAAAGGGATATTCATTAAAATTTTCAGGTTATGCCTAAAGCAAAGGTTAATACTGTCTATAGACAGATATTTGTTTTTATATTTTGGCGATATACACATACATTTATTTTTTACTCATCGTTAGATTATCAAGTACTCTAAATAAATTAATGATATATTTTAGATGTAATGACAAAGCAGAGCCTTGCCTACAAAATAGCCATGTTTAATTGAGGGTGGAGTAGACAACCCCACCCCCTAGCAAAAATGCAACAGTAACTGTTTTACAGTGCTCACAAAGTGTATCTTTTGAAAAAAATTCATTTAATTTTAACTTAAAATATTCGATTTCTAAAAGCTCAATTACACCTTTGGTACAGCCTCTCTTCTTACATCAAACTTAGTAAAATTGATTTATATTATTTCATATCAAGCTCCTTTGTTTTCATTTACACAACTGGATAAAGAGGGTGTTTCACCAAGAATATCAAAAATATAAACGAGGGGTTAATGAAAAATATTTTTCATTAACCCTAATATTAACCATCAATTTAATCGACCGATGAGAGATTTGCTTTTTTAAATCTATTAACATTTAGCGGCTTCCTGCTTCTCCGATTAACGAATAAAAGTAATACTGTTATGAAAGACAACTTACACGATATATTCAGACTATCAATTTTCTATTTTATAAACTAACTTAATCTTGAACTTAATGTCAATTATTATGAGGTTAAACCTAAAATCAAAACGCAAAATCATGAAAAAGAAAGGTTATTACTTTTCATTGCTACTCTTATTTTCGTTGATAATAAGCAGTTGCAATAATGAAATCCCCAAAGAATCTCATTCAACAAGTCCACCCGACCCCAATCAAACATCCGGGCTACAATCTTTCTCCCCTGAAAAAGGAGGTAAAGGAACAAAACTGGTGCTAAAAGGGGTGAACTTAGGATCGGATGTCACTTCTTTAAAAGTGTTTGTAAACGATAAAGAAGCTACGGTTATTGGGGCTAACAACGATTATGTATATGCAGTTGTTGCTGCACGCTCCGGTGGAGCAGATGGTACTGTAAAACTTCAAGTAACAAAAGGAGATAAAACCGAGGTATATACTGCAGAAGGGAAGTTTGAGTACCAAATAAAGCAGAATGTAACCACTGTATTGGGCAAAAGAGGAGATGCCAACAGAGTAGACGGTGCATTCCAAATAGCTCGCATCAAAAGACCTTGGAACATTGCTCGTGACAAAGACGATGTAGTATATGTACTCGAAGAGGGTGCAGGTACAAGTAGTGGAGATGGATCGCTACGCCGAATAAAGGATGGACGAATAGAAACTGTTCTTGCAAATTCGTCCGGTCCTATGCAACATCCGGCAGCAATAGCTTTCAGCCCCAAAGAAGATACCATGTATATAACCAATTTTAGAGGAGGCAGTGTCAAACTATTCTGCTTGACTCGTTCTATGGGTTTTATGGATCCCAAGCCATTGGTTTCTTATCGAAATGGAGGCAATGATAACATTTGTGTTGGAGTAGCGGCTCATCCTACAACCGGAGATGTATTCTTCTACAATCACAGCAGCGGATACATTTGCCGCTGGAAAGGAAAAGGAGTAGATCCCGAAAGCGCTAGCGAAGAATTATATAAAGTAAATAACCAAAGTAATTTGGAGGCTTATTTACGTTTTCACGATAATTGGCTATACATTGTTTCTCTAGGCAAGCATTGTATTTACAGAGCAAAATACGACCCGGCAACTCGCAAATTGTCAGAACCCGAATATTATGCAGGCAAATGGGGCGAGCGTGGAGATAGTAATATAAGTGTTTACGTCGGAAAAAAAGAAAATGTTCTTTTTGCAGAACCGGGACTTCCCGACTGGGACACTGATGGCAATATGTATATTCCTAACAGATATGGATTTGTAATACAGAAAATAGATACAAAAGGCGATGTGACGCTGGTTACCAGTCGAGGAAGAAATGGTGGTGGAGACCTTGTAGACGGCACTCCCGATATAGCCCGTTTTGACCAACCCAGTTCTTTGGTGATACTAAGCGATCAATCTATTTATGTTACAGATCAGTCTAACAGTGCGATAAGAAAAATCGTAGTAGAATAATTTTAACCTTTAATCTGACTATTTTAATGAAGAATTTAAAGAATATATTTATAATAATGCTTTTACTGTGCTTTTGGCAGGTAGAAGGGTACGCCCAAACCAAAGAAATAACAATACAGGGTGTCATTAAAGATCAAACCGGAGAAACCGTTATCGGAGCCGTAGTAATTGCCAAGAACCAGCCCGGGCTTGGAACATCATCCGATATAGACGGTAAGTTCAAGTTGAAAGCAGGCTCTTATGACGTATTGGTTTTTTCGTACGTAGGAATGGAGACGCAAGAAATTCCCGTATTGAAACTAAAAGACCCCAATAATGTAATAATCGTATTGCAAGAAAATGCAAATGTAATTGACGAAGTGGTAGTTACAGGTAGCGGTCTGAAGAAAAAGAAAACATTAACCGGAGCCTTCACTACCGTAGACGCCAAGTTGTTAAATTCGCCGAGCGGTCAGTTGACAAATTCTTTGGGAGGTGTCGTTCCCGGCATCATCACACAACAATTGTCGGGAGAGCCGGGCGAAAACATGTCTGAATTTTGGATCCGAGGTATCAGTACGTTCGGTGCTAATGCAGGAGCCTTAGTGTTGGTAGACGGAGTAGAGAGGGGGCTGAATGAAATTTCGGTAGAAGATATCGAATCGTTCTCTGTATTGAAAGATGCCTCGGCAACAGCTATCTACGGGCAACGTGGAGCCAACGGTGTAATTTTGATTACAACCAAGAAAGGCGAAAAAGGAAAAGTAAAGATCAATGTAAAGCTTAACTATGGTTTTGATCAAACCGGAAAACTACCGGAGTATGCTAATGTACACGACTACTCACTCCTAGCCAACGAAGCCAAGAGAGCCCGTTACGAATCGCCTGTTTATACCGACCAAGAATTAGATATCATCGAAAATGGCTTAGATAGAGACTTATATCCAAATGTAGACTGGCAAGACTTGATGCTCAAAAACGGAGCTTCGCAATATAGAGCTCAAATGGACTTTAGTGGAGGAGGTGATAATGTAACCTACTTCGTATCGGGTTCGTATTACAATCAAGGAGGTATTTACCGTACACAAAGTGCCGAAAATAAATACAATACCAACTCTACTTACGAACGTTGGAACTATCGCGCCAACACCATCATGAACATAACCAAAACAACCAAACTGAGTGCGCAACTAGGTGGTTACTTAATAAACAGAACCCAACCCGGAAGCACCTCTGCCGATATTTGGCAATCGTTTACGCAAAACACACCTTTGACCTCGCCTCGTAAATATTCTACCGGACAATGGACACAAGTGAATGGAACCAAAACTCCTGAGCTCTTGATGACCCAAACCGGTTACAAGACTATATGGCAAAATAAGATGGAAACTACATTAGGGTTGGATCAAGATTTGGCATTCGTCACTCCGGGACTTAAATTTTCGGGAGTATTTGCCTTCGATACTTGGAACGACAACAGTGTTACACGGAGCAAAATGCCCGAACTATGGGCTGCACAAAGCGATAGAGACTCATACGGAAACCTGGTTTTAAACAAAGTGAGCGATGTTAAGAACATGACACAAAGTTCTGAAACAAAAGGTACTAAACGTTATTATATGCAGGCACAATTGGAGTACGAACGCCTGATAGCTAAAAGTCACCGTGTGGGAATCTTTGGCATGGCATATGCTCAAGAAGTATCAGACACCAATCTGGGAGATAATATTATTTCGTCGATTCCTAAACGTAACTTGGCGTACTCGGGTCGTTTTACCTATGCCTTCAAAGATCGCTACCTGGCAGAATTCAACTGGGGATACACCGGTTCCGAAAACTTCCAAACAGGAAAACAATTTGGATTCTTCCCTGCCTATTCGTTAGGTTGGGTAGCTTCGGAAGAGCCATTTGTCAAGGAGAAACTTCCTTGGTTGAGCCTCTTCAAAATCAGAGGATCTTATGGTGAGGTAGGTAACGATGTGATTGGAGGAGACCGCTTTCCGTACATTACATTGATTCAGAGCGACCCCTCGGGATATTCGTGGGGAGAGTTTGGAAGCAGCACACAAAGTGGATATCGTATCAAAAAGATCGGAACACAGAATCTTACTTGGGAAGTTGCAAAAAAATGGAATGCAGGAGTTGACTTCAGCCTCTTTAATGATAAAGTAACCGGTACTGTAGACTGGTTTAAAGATACTCGCAGCGACATCTTTATGAAACGCGAGCATATGCCTTTGGTTGTAGGTCTTGCCGATCAAAAACCGATGGTAAATGTAGGACGTATGATGGCACACGGTTTGGACGGAAACGTTGCATTTACACAACGTATCGATAAAGTAATCTTAACAGTACGTGGCAACATTACATACCAAAATACCGAAGTGCTGGACAAAGACGAGGCTGCTAACGAACTGTGGTATAAGATGGAAAAAGGATTCCGCTACGGACAGACCAGAGGATATATTGCACAGGGTCTCTTTAAAGACCAAGAAGATATCGACAGTAGCCCTACCCAAACAAGCAACTATCAGATTATGCCCGGAGATATCAAATACAAGGACGTAAACGGAGATGGCAAAATAACAGAGGCTGACATAGTTCCGATAGGATATAAAAATGCTCCCGGATTGATATATGGTACAGGTATGAACCTCGATTGGGAAAACATCAGTTTCAGTTTCCTAATGCAAGGTGCCGGCAAGCGCGATTTTTTTGTAGGAAACAGCGGACCCCATGCGTTCCGCAACGGAAAATCGGGCAACATACTTCAACTTATGGTCGAAGGAAACCGCTGGATACCTAGAGAAGTTTCGGGTACTGCAGATACCGAAAATCCGAATGCCGAATGGCCTCGCCTAACTTACGGAAACAACGACAATAATAACCAAAATTCTACATTTTGGATGAAAAACGGTAGTTACCTGCGTCTCAAAAATATAGAAGTAGTGTATCGTGTGCCACAATCCTTTACACATAAATTAAATATGAGCGCTATGCGCGTCGGATTTATTGGAGAAAATCTATACACTTGGAGTCCATTCAAATGGTGGGATCCCGAAGGAAATAACGAAAACGGTTCGGCTTATCCAATTCCTCGTACTTTCTCTTGTTACATCAATTTCAGTTTTTAAAAGCAATTAAATATGAAAAAAACTATAATAGCACTCTTTTCTTTAGTAACGCTGTTGTTTGTCAATTCCTCCTGCAGCGATTATCTAAATGTAGATAAATATTTTTACGACCAAGTATCGTTGGACTCAGCCTTTTCTAAAAGAATATATGTAGAAGGCTGGTTGGCAAATGCTTTTAGCCATATGGCAGAAGTACAAGAAGGAGAAGATATACCTAAATGGTTGGGCGACGATATCGTAAATGTGGATGTTAAAGCATATCAACATGGCGATTACAGTCCTACCTCGGGCAACGGATATAGCACCACCTTGCTGTATAAAGGATACGAAGCAATTCGCAAATCTTCTACCTTTATTGATAATGTAGGTCGCTGCCCCGAATTGAGCTACGATGAAATTACGGATATGACAGGGCAAATGCGTTTTCTGCGAGCATATGCCTATTGGGCACTCGTTCGTCATTTTGGACCTGTGCCTTTAGCACCCGAACATGGAGCCGACATCAGCCTCTCATACGAGCAACTGTCGTTACCCCGTGCCTCGTTTGACGAAATTATCAACTTTATAGATAGCGACTTGGCGGCGGCAGCACGAGTGCTTCCTAAAACGCGTACCGTAAACAACATGGGGCATCCTACTCGTGGAGCAGCATTGGCACTTCGGGCACGTGTATTGCTATATGCAGCCAGCCCGCTTATGAATGGCAATCTCGATTTGTTCAATGTAAAAGACAAGCAAGGCAAACAATTAGTAAGCCAAGAATACGATGAATACAAATGGGCACGCGCCGCTGCTGCAGCCAAAGAGGTTATCGATCTGAATGAGTACGAATTGTACATCCAACCAATGGCTGTTGGCACTCCCGCTTGGGCATATCCGCCCAATCATCCCGAATATTCCAACAAAGTCTATCCCGACGGCTGGGCTAATGTAGACCCATACGCATCTTACAAATCTAACTTCAACGGCAGTATTTTGGGGTCGAAGAATCCCGAATTGATTTTCACTCTTACCGGACACGGTAATGGTCATATCAACGACTGGTGGGTAAGACCGGCAATGCCTCGTACTTTAAGTGGCGGTAATAAATTGGGTGTTTCGCAATTGCAAGTAGATGCTTATAGTATGGCTAACGGTAAAAGCATCAACGATAGCGGATCGGGATATGAAAAAACGGGCTTCACAACTTCTTCAGATCCCGCAAACGCAGGAGGAAGATATTTCTTAGGAGAGAATGTATCGTTGCAATATGCCGGAAGAGAACCCCGCTTTTACGCATCTATAGCTTTCCCCGGTTCAATTTGGTTATGTGAAAGCGCCACCGAAAACCAATACAAAAGAAAACAGGTTTTCTATTACCGCGATCTCGAAAATGGCAAGATTGGTTTTAAGGAAGAGTGTCCATTGACCGGAATCACCATAAAAAAATACTATAATGACGAAGACGCATTCACAACAGGCGGTTATCGCAAAAACAAAACAGAACCGTTGATGCGTTATGCCGAAGTTTTGTTGAACTACGCCGAGGCTTTAAATGAGCTGACCAAAAGCCATACGGTACCCGGATACAACAATCAGCCAGTTACCGTTTCTCGTGATATTGCCCAAATGGGTTATGCGATGAAACGTATCCGTATACGTGCAGGATTGCCCGACTTGACTAACGAAGAGTATAACGATGCAAAAATATTCAGAGACAAACTGAAGCATGAACGTCAGATCGAACTTTTTGGCGAAATTGCTGCACGTTATTATGACCTGAAACGATGGAAAGAAGCGATCAAATACCAAAACGATCCTTTCTTGGGCTGCGATATTAATATACCCGAGACTGACAGAAATAAATTTTATACGCCAACTATGGTTACATCTATGCCTAAATATTACGATCAAAAGATGTATTTATGGCCTATTCCTATTGATGAAATGAAACGTAACATAAATATGACTCAAAATCCCGGTTGGAAGTAATTAATTGATCGAATTATAAAAATATGAAAAAAATTAAATATATAAGAATAGCTTTTTTATCTGCACTACTCTGCTTTTGCTCCTGTGCGGATGAGCTGAATGACGAACTGTTTCAGAAATACTCTTACCTAACCCAAAACGGTTGGTATGAATGCACACTGAACATCAAAGACGATAATACGGTAGACTTACCGGTATATTTTGGTGTGAACGGTACTGCTACAAACGACAAAGACATTGTCCTCAAGATTAGTGCAGATGCAGACACATTGAATAAATACAATTTCGAAAAATATAAAAATAAACAAGAAGCATACTATATGATGCTGCCCGAAGCTACTTATCAGTTTGATGCGTCTTCCTATACCATTCCTTCCGGTGAGTTGAAGACTACAGCCCACTGCAAGGTCAACTTAACCAGTTTGAGAGGTATAGACATCTACAACGAATATGTATTACCTTTGGCTATCACCTCCTCCACAGGTTATCCTGCCGGACCAAGCTATTACAGCAAAGTACTTTATTATTTGAATTTTCAAAATAGCTATTCCGGAAGCTATGTTTGTAGCGGAAAATTGAAAGAAGAAGGCAAAAATTATGAGACAGACGCAAGATCTCGTAAACTTTATGCCATATCTAAAGACGAATGCTACTTCTATGCGGGCAATGTAGAACGCGAAGACGTGGGGAAACAAGACTATGTTATAATCTTGAAACTAAACAAGGCAGACAATAGTATCTCCTTTGCCCCAAATGAGATTAATCCTGATCTGAATTTACACGATACGAAGGCAAGCATCGCTTCAAAATTCACGAAGCATACCACAGATTCGCGTAAAATGAATATGCAAACCACCATTACAATCTCTTATAAGTACAAACAAAAAGTAACGACCGACACTTACAAAGATTTGTCGTACTCTGCAACGTGGACTAATAATAGAGAAGTATGGAAAACAGATTATCCGGAGGTTCATATAGATTAATAAACAGTTAAACAGAAATCAACCAAAATAGTGAGGGTGTTTCATACATGCCCTCACTATTTTTTTTGATCAAAAGTTAGTATTATGAGGTAATAAAAAATAAAATCATTTACCTTTATCAATCAAAAAAATCAAGAAGCGAAAATGAAACCAAGAAAGAAAAGTCTGATGCGGTATTTGCGTGTCGGAATGATTTTTACTCTCTCCATTTTTACCTATTCGGGATATGCTCAAGCTGTATACACTCCGGAAAATGATCAACGAGTTGAAAAAATCATCTCACAAATGACTTTCGATGAAAAATTATCACTCATCGGAGGAACCGAAAACATGTATACCAATGCCATACCACGTTTTGGTATACCCAAATTACGAATGAGCGATGGACCTCAAGGATTGGCTACCTTGGGTCTGAACAATGCACCTTCTACAGCCTATCCGGCAGCGATTCTATTGGCTGCGACATGGAACGAAGATTTAGCCCGTCGTTATGGAGAATCATTGGCAGATGACTGCCGTGCACACGGTATACACGTTATTCTCGGACCCGGAGTAAACATTTGCCGGGCATCTTTAGGCGGACGCAATTTCGAATATATGGGAGAGGATCCTTTCCTCGCCGCTCGCATATCTACCAACTATATTAAAGGGGCACAATCTCATGGGGTAATGGCTACCATTAAACACTTTACCGCCAATAATACGGAGATAGACCGTCATCATATTTCGGCAGATGTAGACGAACGTGCTTTACAGGAAATCTATTTCCCTGCCTTTAAGTCGGCTGTTCAAGAAGCAAACGTTGCTTTTGTAATGACCAGTTACAACAAATTGAATGGAATATATACGGCTGAAAATCCCTGGTTAATACAAGATGTTTTGAGAAAACAATGGGGATTCCAAGGAATTGTAATATCAGACTGGGGTTCTACTCATTTTGAATTACCTGCCATCAAGAACGGACTCGATCTCGAAATGCCCTATGCTAACAAGATGAGTAAGGAGGCAATAAAATATTACATTGCAACAGGCGATATAACAGAAGAGGTTATCGATAAGAAAGTACGCCATATTCTTCGTAACATATTTGCATACGGATTCGATAAAAAAGAACAAAAAGACCCCAATATGCCTCTTAACAATCCCACCTCAGCCAAAACAGCTTACGATGTTGCAGCAGAAGGATTGGTATTGTTGAAAAATGAAAACAAGATATTGCCCATCCAAACCAACAAGGTGAAGAAAATTGCAGTTGTCGGAAAGAATACCGTAATGGATGTTTTCGGAGGCGGTAGCGGCGAAGTGAAACCTTTTAGTTATACGACCGTTTTTGATGGTCTGAAAGAAGAAGCAAAAGCTCATAATATTGAAGTAGAATATCTCGATTATTATGAATATATGCCCGAAATCATCTTCACAGATGGAACAAAACAGCAAAAAGGTTTTCATACAAAATTGTTTAAGAATAAAGACTTGACAGGAAGCCCTGAAAAAGAATACATCGACACCAAAGTAAGTCATGCTTGGTTGTACAGCAGAAATGCCGAAAAAGAACCGGATACGAATTTCTCTATGACTTGGAGTGGTGTACTAGCCCCAACGGTAAGCGACGACTATTCGTTTGAAGTGAGTGGTGATGACGGATACCGATTATATATTAATGACAAAGAAGTGATTGGTGAATGGAAATCGGGAGCATACCGTCGAACCAAATATTCTTGCTCATTAGAAGCCGGAAAGCAGTATAATATTCGTTTAGATTACTTTCAAGGAGAAGGCGACGGAAGAATTAACATGGTATGGGAGCAACAACATGCCAAAACAAACCCTCTGATAGAGAAACTCAATAAAGCCGATTTAGTAGTTGCCGGCTTTGGCTATTTTGATTATATAGAGGGCGAAAACCGAGATCGTGATTTTGGTCTGCCCTATGATGAAGAAAGAATGGTAAATAAAGTAATACAAACCAAAACACCTATCATTGGAGTTGTAAACGGCGGCGGAAACATCGGCATGCAGTCGTGGGAACCTAAAATGAAAGGACTGTTATGGGCATGGTACGCAGGGCAAGATGCCGGAAAAGTAATAGCACGCACACTGTTCGGTTCTATAAATCCTTCGGGCAAGTTACCAGTTACATTCGAAAAGAAATGGGAAGACAATCCTGTTTATTTGAGTCACTTTGATTCCGACGGAGACAAACATATCGCTTACGAAGAAGGCATTTTTGTAGGTTACCGTGGATACGACAAATTAAAAACCCAAGTGCAATATCCTTTTGGTTATGGTCTTTCTTATACCACCTTCAATTTGTCTGATCTATCAGTAGGCACTCCTCAAACAGATGGTTCGGTAGAAGTAACTTGTAAACTGACCAATACAGGCACTAAAGAGGGTGCAGAAGTAGTTCAGCTTTATATAGGCAAACAAGGAGGGTTAGTAGAACGTCCTGAAAAAGAACTAAGACAATTCAAAAAAGTATCCCTAAAACCGGGAGAGTCGGCAACCGTTGTACTCAAATCTTCGAAAGATGCCTTTACGTATTATAGTGTCAATCAAAAAAGATTTGTTACCGATGCCGGAAAATACAATGTAATGGTAGGATGCTCATCCAGAGACATACGCTTAGAACAACAAATAGACATCAAGCCCTACAAATACAACAACAACTAATTTATAATACTTAGTACCTATAACATGAATATATCTATAAAAATAGTTAGTGTAATTTGCCTGTTAACTTTGGCTACTGCCGGAGTTGCACAACGTGATCATTCCAAAAGTACAGGACTCTTAGAATATGTCGATCCTTATATTGGTTCTGATTTTCACGGTCATACCTTTGTTGGGAGCAGCACTCCGCACGGAATGGTACAATTGGGACCAAGTAACATTCATAAAGGGTGGGACTGGTGTTCGGCTTATCATTACTCCGACAGCATCCTGATCGGATTCGCACATACCCACCTGAATGGTACCGGTTGTACCGATTTGGGCGACATTCTCGTTATGCCCATGACAGAGGTTCGCACAAAACATGGAGATCAAAAGGACATAAGCACCGGGTACGCTTCCAAGTATTCGCATAAAAATGAGGTGGTACGCCCCGAATATTATTCGTTATGGATAGATCGTTATAACGTCAAAGCTGAACTGACTACAACAGACCGTGTAGGCTTTCACCGATACACTTACCCCGATGGGAAAAAGGCATCTATACTGATTGACCTGCATGAAGGAAACGGCATCAATGCCCAAGAAGCGTACATTCATAAAATAGACGACTATACTGTGGAAGGGTATCAGTACGTAGATGGATGGAATAAACACCGAAAAATCTATTTCGTATTAAAAAGCGACCAAAAAATAGAAGAATTTACAGCCTATGACAATGATGCTCCTAAACCGTTCAAGCAACTAAGAGCAAAATCTGTAAAAGGCGTATTAACATTTGGCAATGTAAAAGAAGTACAACTAAAGGTAGCTCTTTCGCCCGTAAGTTGTAATAATGCAGCCCTGAATATGAAAGCCGAGCTTCCTGATTGGGACTTCGACCAAGTAGTGGATAACAACAGCAAACGTTGGAATAAAGAGTTAAACAAAGTACAAATTACAGATAACGACCTTCACCGTAAAAAGACGTTCTATACGGCTTTCTATCATACAATGGTTGCACCTACGCTGTTTTGTGATGTAAACGGCGAATTTAGAGGAAGCGACGAAATGATCTACACCGATCCGGCTAAAGCTAACTATAGTACGTTTTCAACTTGGGATACCTATCGTGCATTGCATCCGCTTATGACTATTATTCAGCCCGATTATGTGGTTCCGGTTGTCAACTCCATGTTATCGGTATACGATCAGCAGGGAAAGCTGCCCATTTGGTATTTAATGAATGGCGAGACCAATACCATGCCCGGATATAACTCTGTACCGATTGTTGCCGACGCTTATCTGAAAGGATTTAAGGGCATCGACGGCGAACGCTTGCTTGAAGCAATGAAAGCAACAGCCGTTAATGAAAAACAAAGCGGCATACCCTACATATTGGACAAAGGATACATTCCTGCCGATAAAATTCACGAAGCCACTTCTATTGCTATGGAATATGCTATTGCCGACTGGGGAATTGCACAGGTAGCCAAAAAATTGGGCAAAATGGACGATTACGAATTGTTTTCGAAACGAGCCAATTACTATCAACAATATTTTGACAAATCTATAGGTTTTATCCGCCCCAAATTAGAAGACGGTTCGTGGCGTACACCTTACAGTCCGGCACAATCTATTCACGGTGTAGGCGATTTTTGTGAAGGAAACGGATGGCAGTACACTTTTCTTGTACCACAGGATCCTTATGGACTCATTAAATTGTTTGGTAGTGATGAGGCATTCTGCAATCGCTTGGACGAATTATTCACCAACAATGACAGCATGGGTGAAAAAGCCTCTTCAGGAGATTTAACCGGACGTATCGGGCAGTATGCACATGGTAATGAACCCAGTCATCACATGATCTATCTATATACCTATGCAGGTAGACAATGGAAAACGGCAGAAAAAGCTCGCTACATAATGGATGAATTTTATACCGATAAACCGGACGGCATTATTGGTAACGAAGACTGCGGACAAATGTCAGCCTGGTATATGCTGTCTTCTATGGGACTTTATCAAGTAAACCCCACCAGTGGTATTTTTGTGTTTGGCAGCCCCTTGTTCGAAAAAATGGATATTCAATTGCCAAATAGCAAAACTTTCTCTATTACCTCCGAAAACAACAGCAAAGAAAATATCTATATCCAAAAAATATATCTGAATGGTAAAGAGTATGATAAAACGTACATCAGATATTCGGATATTATGAAAGGAGGCATTTTAAAGTATGTGATGGGCAAGAATCCAAATAAGAATTTCGGGAAAAAGATAGAGAACCGACCTATAGAATTGGATAAATAAGAAAGATAAAGTATCTTCGGCATGTCTTTTTGATATAGACCCCGAAAATAATTAATCAACCAATAAATAAGAAGATGAGAAGATTTATTTTGACTGCTGTTTGTTTACTACTGATATCGAGCATATCGAGTAAAGCTGATGATTTGAAAAACAAAAATGCAACAGCCGGCGGATATACACAGCAGGATGTGTGGGCTGCGTATGACGGATTTAATAATACGTTCCTCGATGCCAATAAACATATTTATAAGACAAATACAACTTACCAGGCAGCTGTAGACCGTCATAATGGAGCCGCTGCCATATGGTGTCAGCCTATCTATTGGGATATGGCTATGAATGCCTATAAGTTGGCTAAAGCCGATAAAAACAAAGAGAGAATTAAATCTTCGAAAATGCTTTGTGAGCAAATATTTGCAGGAAATAAGATGCAATATGCCCAATTTAATTTTGACGATAATAATGAAAATACGGGCTGGTTTATTTATGACGATATCATGTGGTGGACTATATCCTTAGCTCGTGGTTATGAATTGTTCGGAAATAAAGAATATTTGAAACTATCCGAAGCCAGCTTTAGCAGAGTGTGGTACGGTTCTGACAAGGTAGGAGACACAGGTTCTTACGACAAAGAAAAGGGAGGTATGATTTGGCAATGGCAACCTATACACAACCCGAAGCCCAATAAATCGAGTGACGGAAAAATGGCTTGCATTAATTTTCCGGTTGTAGTGGCTGCACTTACCCTGTACAATAATGTACCGAAAAACAGAAAAGAATCTACCGAGAAAAGTCCAAAGCAACAAACCCGAAATCAGTATTTAGCCAAAGGCAAAGAGATTTATGAGTGGGGAGTAGAAAACTTGTTGAACAAGAAAACGGGACAAATAGCCGATAGTCGTCATGGCAATAGCCCTGCATGGAAAGCACACGTTTATAATCAGGCAACTTTTATCGGTGCATCTGTTCTATTATATAAGGCAACAAACGAAAAACGCTATTTGGACAATGCAATTCTAGCAACTGACTATACTTTCAACGAAATGTCTTCAAAACAACATATATTGCCTTTTGAAGATGGTATCGAACAAGGTATTTATACCGCTATTTTTGCACAGTATGTTGCTATGCTGGTATACGATTACGGACAGACTCAATATATTCCGTATCTGAAAAATAACATCAATACCGGTTGGGCAAATAGAGACAAAACGCGAAATATTTGCAGTGGAGAATACGACAAACCGGTATCGGCAAATGCAATGATAGACAGTTATTCGGCATCCGGCATACCGGCTCTAATGCTTTTGTTTCCGGCAAAGAAGTAAGCTTATACTGTCTGATCGTAATAATTGTGACCTCTGTGCTTCCCTTTGTGTTCTTCGTGTTTAAATTATTTCTTAACACAGAAGTCACAGAGGGAAACACAGAGGTCACTATGTTTACCGGAGATTGTAGGGGCTCGGCTCTGCCCTGCCCAACCATAGATTTGAGTACAGAGTCCAGCCCCTACAATATACTCAGACATAGGGCTGCTTTTTCAGAGCGTTTGTCCTGGGAGACGCAGGGCATTGCGTCCCTACGATTTATTTTTCTGTTAAAACTTTAAACCAATGCTTGTCTGCTCGGATTAAAATAACGTTCTTTGCCTTTATAAAGAATGATTCTAGATAAGAAGCTAAAATAATGGCAAATTTAAGTAAAGTCTTGGCAGTTGCCGAAACTTCGTACATTATAAGAAAGGGGCTGGTGTATACACTTTCTCAATTACCTATTGTATCGAAAGTGGTTGAGTTGAAAGAATTGGAGGATATTAATTATCAGCTTGGAATACTGAAACCCGATGCAGTACTTATCAATCCGATGCTATTGGGACATACTCACAAAGGTGATGTAAGACAGCATCTGAATATCGAAAAATGTATCCCTTTGATTGCATTGGTATACAATATGATAGACGAACGCTTTTATCAGTCGTACGATGCTGTACTAAGGATAAACGATTCGGAATCAAAAATTGAAGACGTTCTTTCGGCATGTTTAAATAAAGATGCCTCCAAAAGCTCTGACCAAGAGGAGTTGAGCGACCGGGAGAAAGAAATACTTATAAGCATTGTAAAAGGGATGAGCAACAAAGAAATTGCCGAACACCACAATATATCGATACATACAGTAATTACGCACAGACGCAATATAGGACGCAAATTGGAGATACACAGTGTCTCGGGACTTACAATCTATGCAATATTAAATAAATTAGTAGACATTAAAGATATACAATTATGAGCAGTATAATAACGGTAAAATACAGTAAGGCAATGAAAATGTCGGATCTTATTGATGCTGATTACAAATTATTGCTTTTGTTGACTCGCCTCAAATTTTCGTTAGGATTTGGCGATAAAAGTGTCGAAACTGTTTGCGAGCAATACAGTTTCAATCCCGAATGCTTTTTGTTCCTTGCCAATATTCAGTCTAATAAACCAATTATGCACGTTCAGGAGGAGTTTAACAAACTGCCTTTAGAACCTTTCCTCTATTATCTGAAATGTTCGCATGAATATTTCTTGGAAAAGAAGTTACCCAATATCAGACGAAAACTCAAAATGATCTTTTCGGAAGAAGAATCCAGCTTGGAAAAATTGGTATTAGACTTTTTCGACAATTATAAAAAAGAGGTGTACGATCATATGAAGTACGAAGATAATACCGTATTTCCGTACGTTCAGTCTCTGATGAATAAGTCGAACGAAGATAAATATTCTATAAATATTTTTGAAGAACGTCATAATAACATAGAAGAAAAAATTGCCGACCTTAAGCGTATTCTGCTTAAATATGTGTCGGGGGTAAAAGATCAGGAGTTGATGACAAACATTTTGTTCGAATTGTATATGTCGGAAGAAGAGTTGGCATCACATACTTTTATAGAAGACAGCCTTGTTATACCTCGTGTAAAGAATATCGAGAAAGGTATTCTTTGAAAAGATAATAAATGTATAACTAAATAGGGGCTGCGCTTATTAAGTACAGCCCCTATTTAGTTTATGGGGTATTTTAAACGTAAGGCTTATTTGTACAAAAACCTTTTAATACTCCTTTTAGGCGTTTTTACAAATTCCTCTTTCTGTATGGTATAATCCGATATCTGGCTATATTTAGGGAGGCGTTTGTTGAAACTATCCATTTCGACTTTAAAAAGATTCTCCACGCTTTCTTTAGAATTGGCAGCTTGCACGGCATCTTGATCAGGAAAAATCAAAGCATGAAGTTTTCCTGCCCGTTCAACAATTAAAGATTCGGCAACATAAGCAGTATTATTTAATAATTGCTCTATCTCTTCGGGATATATATTTTGTCCCGACGGACCAAGTATCATTGTTTTAGACCGTCCTTTGATGTAGATATATTGGTTTTGATCCATTATACCCAAATCGCCTGTTTTCATCCATCCGTCGGCAGCCAAAACCTCGTCGGTAGCCTCGGTATTTTTATAATATCCGAGCATTACGTTGGTACCTCTAACTATAATTTCGCCTGCAACTGTCTGTGGATCGGGCGAATCTATTTTTACTTCCATGCGGTCTACCGGTTTTCCGCACGAAGCTATCGGGCTGGTTTCCCAGTAATCGTACGATATAAGCGGACCGCATTCAGTCATGCCATATCCTACCGTATAAGGAAACTTGATGCGGGTGAGAAATTTAGCCACTTCGCTATCTAATCCGGCTCCCCCTATTGCCACTTCTATAACCCTTCCCCCAAAGACATTGATCAGTTTATCTTTGATTTTCGAGAATATTTTTTCTCTGATAATTGGAATCTTGATAAGTGTCTTGGTAGGTTGCTTTTTTAATTCGGTAAAAACTTTCGAAACAATTATTTTTTCGATAATCAAAGGTACAGAAACAATCAGAGTCGGCTTTACTTTCTCAAACGCACTCATTATTATTTGAGGCGATGGCAAGCGTGTCAAAAAATGCACATGGCAACCTTTGGCAACCGACAGTAGTATTTCGAAAGCCAAACCATACATGTGAGCCATAGGAAGCATGCTTACCATGCCGTCGCCCGGTTGCACAAATGAGATGCTTTCTAATGCAAATTTGGTGTTAGACCATAAGCTGCGGTAAGGAATCATTACGCCTTTGGGCTTGCTTGTAGTACCCGATGTGTAATTAATCAAGGCAAGTTCTTCGGGTTGCTCTTTATAAATTTTTAAATCGTCGGCAGTAAATCCTTGAGGATATTTTTCTTTGAAAAGAAGGCTGATGTTATCGCATACCTGATTGAGTTTTTGATTACGCGATTTTAGAATAGCGTAATCTTCTATCGCAATAATTGTTTCAACATGAGGTATTTTCAGTGGATCGACTTTGTCCCATACATGCTCGCCCACAAAAAAGACTTTTGCATCGCAATGGTTTACGATGTTGTGAATGCTTTCGCCTTCAAAATCATGTAATATGGTGGTTACTACTGCACCATAACTCATTGCGGCAAAAAAAGTAACAGCCCAATTGGTGCAATTACGACCGCAGAGAGCTATTTTGTCACCCTTTTCGATATGAATGGTTTCAAAAATAATGTGCAATTCTGCCATTTTATGAGCAAAATCTTTAAATAGCAAAGTACTTCCATTATAATCGCTAAAAGCAGGTCTTTCCCAATTGGAACGAATGCTGCTTTCTATCAAGCCTAAAAAACTATTTGTATTTTCCATGACTGCTTATTAATAGGTATATAATCCTAAATAACATGTAATTATATTAATTGCCTTACATTACTATTATAACACTAACACGAAAAATAAGTTAGCGGATAATATTATTTGTTTGTTGTAAGATTTTGATCTGATGCAAATATAATGAAATAATTAACGAATCGAATCAAAGACTTTAGTATTGATTGAGTTTTTTGTGGCGACATACTATTATGTTCGTTTGCACGTTATAGACATAAAAATAGTGGATTTTTACTATATTTACACGATTTATAATAATTAAAAAAACAGAAGAATTTTTATGCTAAGTTTTGTCTTGTTGCAGAGTATCGAAACACTCAAAGCTACTTCGCTAGAACCTTTGGTTCAGGGCTTTCTCGGTCGTTTGGTCGAATTTGGAGAGAAGCTTGTTATTGCAGTTATTGTTTATCTTATCGGATCGTGGGCCATATCGTGGTTACGCAAATTGATGAAAAAGCTGTTGAATCGCAAGCATGTAGATCGGGCTGTGGCATCATTTATTAACAGTTTGGTTAATACCATGTTGCGAATTGCCTTAGTTGTAGGTATTATCGGCATATTGGGTATTCCTACAACCTCTTTGGCTGCTGTTTTGGCTGCCGGCGGACTTGCTATCGGTATGGCAATGAAAGACAATCTCTCTAATTTTGCCGGAGGTATCATGATTTTATTGAATAAACCCTTTAAGTTGAAAGACCGTATCTTGGTTCAAGGGATGGACGGGGTTGTAGCAGAGATAGGCATTCTTTACACTATTCTTCTGACAGCCGACGGACGTACTATTTATATACCTAACGGACCTCTCTCTACAGGCAGTATTACTAATTATTCGACACAGGAAAACCGAAGGATAGATATTACCCTGAATATAAATTATGGTAATGATGCCGACGAATTGAAAGCAATTTTGACAGATGTTGTAAACCGAAATCAAGGGGTACTAAAAGAGCCCAGCCCTTTTGTGGGAATAACCAATTTACATAACGGCAATTACGATATTATGATACGAGCATGGGCTTTGAATGGTGATTTTGGGACTGTAAATACCGATCTGAATGAGGCTATTTATAAAGCCTTATCTAAAAGAGAAGTTTTTTCTGCTTCTGTAACACGTTCGGTAAAAATAATAGGGTGAGAGGATAAAAAATTTTGTAATTTTGTGACATGAAAAAGAATGTAATTTTTGTATTTACTTTTGCTGCTGTGATATTGGGTCTATTGCAGCTATGTGCTTGTAGCCCCAAAGAAACTAAAAGTCAGTTGGTAAATGGTATTGCCCAAGTTTCATATCCTGACGATGTAGAGATACGTAACGATATTCCGTTTGAATTATTGGTTAATCAGGACGATAGGAAACTGCTACCCGATAGCGTCGATTTAGAAAAATTCAGACCTCATTTGATTCTTTTGCAGAAAGGTTTTGATGAAAAAAAACCCGAGCAGTTGAAGCAGTTTCCTAGTATTGTAGTAAAAGCACTGACTTTTGATAGGTTTGATGCCTCTGTTTTAAAAGCAGAAGATATTGCCTTGCTAAGTAATAAAATGCGAGAATTGATTGTACAAAATGCAGGACGAACTTCGGCTACTGTATCTGACTGGAATACGTTTCCTGTTGCTAAGATAAAAGATGCAACGGTGTTGAAATTTGGATATAAACTCGAAAATAAAGATAAAAAGATCCTCAATATTACAGTGTCTTATCTGTTTAAGGGAAATAAACAGGTCGAAGTAACTCTATCGGCACCCGATAAGGATCTGAAAAAATGGACTGCCATCTATGATGAAGTTTTGAATAACACCTCAATTAATTGATTGGTTTTTTATTGAAACAACAAAATTGACGCTGTCCCAAAAGTCAACAAAGATCGTCAATGTGAGGTTGCTTCACTACGTTCACAATGATGTGTTCTCTTTGGAAACCCGAATATGATCGATTCTTTTCGACTGTCAGGTTGGCGGTAAAATAATACTAAAGCCCACCCAGTCTCCATTTTGGGAAGGTCGGGTGGGGGCTTTAGTTACCTTTCGCTTCTAAAATTCAGCATCAGCAGATAATCGCTCACCGCATCCTGTAAGATGGTCAACAGAGGTTTATCCGAAGGTATAACTTTCATTTCAAAAGTCTTATCACCTTCTTTGTAAATGCCGGATGTCTTATCCATTTCTAACTTGCTATTCTCAAACTCGCGGTATTCTTTATTTTCCGCACTTTTCATGGATACAAACTCCAAACGGCTAAGCATATCGTTTACTTTGTCGTAAAGTAACCAAACGTAGATTTTATTTTTGTCCTCTTCTAAAATTCCGTTTCGTTTGACCTCCACTATTTCAATCTTCTCATTGTCAAGATGGAATAACAATTTGTATCCGGGCTTACTCATGTTCGATAATTTATGTTGTTGTATATACATCGTTTCGTACAAAGTTACTAAAATAAAACGAGTGAATATGCTTTTGACGAGGATCGACGAGGGCAAACACCTGAAAATAGATTCATTTTTATTATCGAAGACTGTAGGGGCGTATTGCATACGCCCGCTATTTTTTATTACCAGGCGTATTGCAATACACCCCTACAGTGTATTCGGACACAGTTTTTTTTCCGACCTCAAAATTCCATCGGAACTTCCATCAATAGAAGTTGGGCATCATCTGTCAAAGACTCCAAGTTGAGCGATTCAGCCTCCCATACCCCCATTCCGTCTCGTTGGTTGAGAACCGTTCCCGATACATTGAAGCTGCCTTGTATGACCATCACGAAGACACCGTTCGATTTCGATTTCAAATTGTATTTTTCAACAAAACCTTTTTCAAACGAACCTATCGAAAACCATGCGTCTTGATGTATCCACAATCCATTTTCGGAAGGAGTAGGAGATATAATCTCTTGAAGCTTATTCTTGTGCTTCCAAAAATCTATTGTTTTTTGTTCATATCGGGGTGTTACGTTCTTTTTGTTGGGGAACACCCATATTTGGAACAGGTTTACAGGTTTGTCTTTTTGTGCATTAAACTCACTGTGATGAACCCCCGAACCTGCACTCATCACCTGTATATCTCCCGACTCTATAACGCCTCCGTTTCCCATACTGTCTTCGTGACGCAGGCTTCCCGATAGAGGAATGGTGATAATTTCCATATTATCGTGGGGATGAGTGCCAAAACCTTTCTCCCCATCTATGATATCATCGTTCAATACACGCAACGCTCCGAAGTGTACTCTTTCGGGGTCGTAATAATTTGCAAAACTGAATGTGTGGTGTGCATTTAGCCAACCGTGTTGGGCATGCCCCCGTGTTTCTGCCTTATATAAAATAGTTTTCATAATTTTTTTAATTGAAAATAAAAAATCGGCTTTAGCTAACAGTTGCTAAAGCCGATTGATAAAAAAAATTCCCCCTTAATTATTTACTGCTTAGCAACCGGTTTGGCAACAATTGTTATCTGTAATTCAATATTGTCATCTATGAATTTGTCTTTCAGGTCAGCAAAAATACTTTTCGAACCATATTTAACGTTCCACTGAGTACGGTTAATGGTAAAAGGTATAGTTACAGCCTTGTAAGCGTCTCCTTCTTTGGTGATTTTAGCATCAAAAGTGATGTTTTTTTCCACATCTTTCATCTTAAGATTACCACTAATGTGGTGCGTAACAGTGTCGTTACCCGCAACAGCTTCTACTTTGGTAATCGCAAAACTACTTGTAGGATATTTGGCAACGTCAAAAAAGTCTGCACTCTTCAAATGAGTAACCAACATTTCGTTCATCTTTTGATCGGTAAGATCTTCGTTTACAATTGCGTTCATATCTATAGTGAACGAGCCCGAAGCCAGGTCTGTTCCGTTGATAGCCAAGCTGCCCTCTTTGATGCCGATAGTTCCGTGATGGCTTCCGCCCGGTTTAGTTCCTACCCAGTGGATAGACGATGCTAGTGCATCAACAGTAAGTTGCTCGCTGCCGCCGCTGGCTATCTCTTGAGAGTCGGTTCCTTCGATTTTGTTTTTTGGATTGTTGCTGCATGACGCTGCAAACAGTAAAACGGATAATGCTAGTACGTAAGATTTCATAATTGTTTTTGTTTATTATTCTGATGTAAATGTAAATTAATTTTCTTGATTCTCTAATAAATAGATGTTTTATCCTTATCTATAAAAAATATTATAAATTTGTGCAACATTGTAATGTAACGTATAAAATAGCTGTTTTGTTTACTTGGAGCAGAATTTTAGTGATATATTTTTAGAAATAAGCAATTGGCTACATTTTCGATGTGGGGGCAGGACTCTCCTCTGCCTCCAAAACATGAGGGGTGGAGTAGAACCCCATCCCTACAAAATGCAGTAATATTTATGGACTTAATTGATAGAAGAGATGATTATTCACAGTTTTACAAACGACTATAGCGAAGGGTGCCATCCTTCAATCTTGGAAGCTTTGAACCGAAGTAACCTGGTTCAACAAACCGGATATGGTGACGATGTGTACACCATAAATGCGATTGAAGCCATTAAAAATAAAATAGGCGACAACAAGGTTGAGGTACACCTTATTTCGGGTGGAACATTAACTAACCTTTTGGTCTTAGCATCTATACTAAAACCCTTTGAGTCGGTCATAGCAGCTCAAACAGGACATATCAGCACGCACGAAGCAGGAGCAATAGAAGCAACAGGACATAAGATAGAAGAAGTTGTGAGCCCCGATGGTAAGCTGACTTGCGAACTCATTAAGCCGGTTTTAAATAAATTTCCCGAATATCATACCGTAAAACCAAGAGTTGTTTATATTTCTAATTCTACGGAAATAGGTACTATTTATACAAAACAGGAGTTGACCGCTTTGTGTGACTTCTGCAAAGAAAATAATTTGCTTCTGTTTATGGATGGAGCCAGGCTTCCCTCTGCCCTGATGGCTGCATCTAATGACCTGACTCTTGCCGATGTAGCCCGTTTAACCGATGTCTTTTATATAGGGGGTACCAAGTCGGGGGCGTTGTTGGGCGAAGCCGTTGTAATAACAAACGATGCGCTGAAAAAAGACTTCAAGTACCATCAAAAACAACGGGGTGCCATGATGGCAAAGGGTAGGGTACTGGGCGTACAGTTTGAGCAATTGTTTAAGGACGATTTAATTTTTGAATTGGCAAATCGTACCAATATTTTAGCAGCCAAGATTGCAGATGCAGTCAAAAAATTGGGATACACTTTTCTGACAGAATCGGATACCAATCAGATATTCCCAGTCTTACCTAATAAGGTGATTGATAAGCTACTTCTCAAATATGGGTTTTATATATGGGAACCTGTGGATGCCCGGAATTCGGCAATACGAATGGTGACTTCGTGGGCTACTCCCGAAGATAAAGTAGATTTGTTTATTAGAGACCTCAATGAGGCATCTAAGCTATCCATTTAGAATTTGAATTGTATTGCCGGCAACCAATGCCGCAGTTTCGGCACGTAAACGGCTTTCGCCCAGGCTGATGGGTTCGAATCCCTGTTTCAGGGCTTCCTGTACCTCCTGCTCGCTAAAGTCGCCTTCGGGTCCTATCAGTAGTAGAACATTGCTGTTTGGTTTGTAGATATGCTTCAACAATTGCTTTTCTTGCGGATAGCAATGGGCGATAAACTTTTGCCCGTCAAAAGGTTTCTTTACAAAATTAGAAAAAGAAATCATTTCATCCAATTGAGGAAGAACTGCTTTTTGAGACTGCTTCATTGCCGAAACCA
>JAVBJR010000910.1:0-4653 GCA_031546965.1 Dysgonomonas sp. | reverse complement strand
CGGCGAAAGTAGTGTAAACGCCGTTATGAAACGAATCTTTCGTTTGCAGGATGACGAACTTGTTGCTATTTGTGAAATAAACGATCTAGTTATCAAGTCGACTCTAATTTAGCCGTATGTGACGAGTTTAACGATCTTAATAACGTTCGGTAATGGGCAACGGACATTCCATTGGGGGAGGTGACAGATTTGAATAAGAGTGACCAAACGACGAATAGGAGAATAATTTGTCACTTAGACGCGGTTTTTTCAACAACAAACTGCTCAAAATGCCTGCAGTAAAAAAAATTCCAATAATTACAGGGATATTCTACATCACCCAGTGAACATGGAATACCCTTCGATTTTTAAATTTAAAATCTGCAAAAATACGCTGACACTTCTCCTTTAAGTTCAACGGATATCGAATAAATACCCTGGAAATCGGCGGAAATGCGATCTAAAAACGAAGAAAACGCATGCGCACATGCCCCAAGCTGCCCGGCAGTTATTGGGCATTCGCAACTTTCCCCTTCGGCGAAACGTCGTAAGGGGTGGGACGCACATCATCTATTGGACATTGTTGCTAAATACTTTATTTATATTTTGACAGAACAGCGGTGGATCTAATGTCATATTCCAACAAAGTGAGAATTGGAAGCCAACTGCAAACCAGTAAGAATATATTCACAGTCTATTCATTATTTCTTCTGTGAAGACAAGGTAGGATTCTTTTCAGTATGTAATTTAGGTGAGAAGAACATTTCATCAAGTGTGGTGTTATTTATTTTGATGGAAATTGAACCACCTCCATGCTTGAGTGTAGGAGCTTGGTATTTGTTATTAAAGAGAATAGACTAAGTTATGTATAACATAACATAGTTTTGTGATTGCAAAGTGAAAAATAAGCTGCCAAAAACCCCAGAAAGAAAAACTGAAATTCCCAGAATACCAATTAAAATATAAAAAAAAAACTAATCACAGCTTGATATTCGACATCTAATTCTAAACCCTATACGTGCGAGCGGAATTTTGATATAATCAACGGTATAATGGGAACGTGGGAAAATGCGTCAAAAGCCCACTGCACTAAAGCATAATTTATATCCTTCCTATTCCTCACTTCCTTTCCCACGCCGGATAATTAAATCACCAAATGGTACACTTTTCCAAAATTCTGTCCTTATGAATGCCTTATTGAAAATCTTTAAAATTGAGAATAACCCAATTACAACAGCAAACCCTGCATTGGTTTACCACATGGCATACCTTTCAAAGTTTTGCGTCTTATGACCGCCATCTTGAATATCCTGCAAGGGGACTTTTCCAAACTTGGTGCCCTGCCAAACTCTGCTTAAGGTAGAGCATCAAGACGCCATCTTGATTTGTGGGCGGGGTCAAACAGGAAACACTGGTTTAGGGAGAAAATCGATAGTGAAAAAACCATGCACGTAAAATGATGACTATAGATGCTAATAAATAAATGAATGTCCTGCCTTGTTTTAGTACATTTTTTCGGAAATATTGAGTGGTCCGTTGCAGCTGCAATGAATTGTGAAATCTGATTTTTTCATGAAATGATGAATGAAACGTCGAACACGACGCACTTCCAAATTAAATCCGTTGTTTATACACATATAATTGCAGTTCAAAATATTCCGAAAATTGAAATGTATTTCATACTGACCTCGTTCAAAACGGCGAGACGATTCCTCCGTCCGTTATTTCGTATGATGCTGCACAGTTCTTGGCCTCGAATAGCAGAAAGCGGTGGTCACCGGGTATGTTGAAAACCAGGAAATCCAGAAAAGAGTCGTCGACATGGCTTCACCGACGACCATCTCCATGCAGAGCGCTCGGCGGGTGACGATGATGCAGTTAGGCAACTCTTGACACATCTCCTGGTCGATAATACACACCGATGCCCCAAAATCTATTGGCGCCTGTACGGGTTTACCCATCAAAACAACATTCATTAGCGGGGTCTTATCTTTGGAGAGAGGCCCATACATATCTTTATTGGCCAACAACTCGGCCTGTCGCATATTTTCCACCGCAGAATCCCTACCGTAAATTTTGATGTCAGAATGAACCATGAGTACCTGCCCGCAACCCTCTGTGGATGGGGTTGCTGGTTTACCCAGTTTTTTTTTGCTTTCTTGGGGCAGTCGCTGGCATAATGCCCCAGCTCCCCGCAGTTGTAACAATCCACAGCGTTGATGTCCCGTGGAACTCTTGGGATGTCCCCGGTTGTTGCATTCGTGTTGGCCGCTCCACCTACCGGAGCTCCTCGCGTGGGCAACATCTGGGCATTTTCCCCTGTAAATGGCACCCTCGGAGGTCCGTATCTTTGGTATGGAGGAGTAGGAGGGGGCCCTTGTGCAGTAGGTGCAGCGGCCGGAGGCCCCTGGCACACTCGTTGCTGTCCTTGATCCCTGCTCATTTTGGAAGACCTATTATCCTTGTCCTTACCTCCATCTTTCCTTGGAGAGTTAGGTCCCGCAGCAGAACCCGACGAGTCCTTCACTGACCCCTGCGCCGCGCGTCTCTCAGAGGCTGCTACCACTGCATCCTGTCGACCTGCGGCTTCTTCCAGCTCCCTCAGATTTCTGTAGGTTTTGGCCTCCATTAGGGTCTGTTATTTTGGATGGGCCTGGTTGACAACCTTCTCCAAGTTTTCCTTGTCGGTTGCTTCTGGCAAAGCTTGCTTAAAGTAGTCATTAATGACAAACATAAAAGCACTCAGGTACTCGTCGTCCCCTTGGATGCGCAAGTTCATTTCGCGCATCATAACCTTTTGGTAGTTGGCATGCAAAAACTTCTTGCGGAAAGGTTCCCACTGTCTGAAACCCTCATGGAAGAGCCACCATTGCTCAGCCTGTTCCTTCAAAGCCAAAGGCACCACTTGGGCCATGAAATCCGCTTTGCTGTATCCACAGCCAACTCCGTATTTCTTTAAATTCAGCAAGAACTCCACCTTCCTACCTACTTCACCTTTGTGGGAGGGAATTTTCAAGTCTCTGTTCATCCGACCGAATTGGGTCCCCGGGAGAGCAAAATCTTGGAGTTCTGCTCTAAGTACAGGTGGCTGCAAAGATTGAGGAATTCTCGGAGGGTATAATTTAGAAAATTGCGGCTGAACCTCAGGGTGGGGAGGCAAAAACCACACATAGGGGTCCATATGAGGATGCGGAGGGGGAGGAACATCCCCTGGTAGCTCAGTGTTGGTACAAATTCGCCTTATTTTTGCCCACAATTCAGGGGAGGTGGCTTCTTTTTCCTCAGTTATTCGAAAGAAGTGGGCCATCTCATGCACTGTTACAGGTTGAAAGCTAAGTTAAACCATTTAAGTACAACTGTCGACATTAATAGATCTTTACTTGCCACAACACGCACCAACTTCACACAACAAAACTGCAACACTTCACCCACTCCACTGCAACACCCCTAAGACCACTATTGGTTTGCCACTCCCTTATCCCCTTTGACTAGAGCGGGATGGGCGTGGCTACAGGAGCGCTACCTGGTTGGCAAACCAGGGGCGTGGCAATACATATCCTCCACGTTTAGCCGAAGTCACAAAGACTTCGGCTGAACGGGAGGAGCAGTTGTGAATGTACCGTCTACGAATATTTCTTTCATCTGGTGACCCCCAACGGGGCCGCAGAATAGTTTCGAATGGATTAGTTTCGAAACGGAATACCTTCGAAACCCATAACTGAGAATAGGATTAGTTTCGAAAAGGAATTGCTTTGAAAATTCACAGCTTCGAATAGGAATAGCTTCGATAGGAATAGTTTCGAAATAAAACTGGAATTGCTTCGAATTGGCATACCTCCGAATGGTAATACCTTTGAATGGAATAGGTTCGAATGGGAATACATTAGAATGGAATAGCTTCGAATTGCATAAAATTGATTTTGGCGGATTTGCTTCAAAACGGATTGACTTCGAATAGGAAAACCTTCGAACGGATTAACTTCGAAAGGATTTGCTTCGAGCGGATTTGCTTCGAATGGATTAGTTCAGAATGGAATATTTTCGAAAGGAATACTTTCGAAAGTAATAGCTTCGAAATCGCTGACAGGAATAGCTTCGAATGGAATAATTTCGAAAGTAATAGCTCCGAAATTGCTAACAGGAATTAAACACATGGTTAATTATCTTTAAATACGAAGTTACTTTTCTAAGAATTCCCACCATACTTTCAAATTTCCCAGTTTATTTCATATTACAGTATCGCGTGATACTTTTACATAAGTGATTATTTTACATAAGTACATAAGTAAAATAAACGTGGTTTTAAAAATTAAAAAACAAATATTTATTTAATTGTGATTACAATTACTGTATAAATGATTAAATAAAAAATTGAAAATAGCATCAGCATCATCTGCAATAACATTAATTTGTTCAGATTGTAATCCAAATCCGTAGTTGCCCCAAACTGCATAACTATTTTGATTTTTCAAAATAAACAAATTATATATGTCATATATGCTACATAATTCATGCCCAAATTAAAGCAAAATACATTGATATGAACCCAAAATACACCCTTAATTAATTTACACCATTCGAAGCGATTCCATTCGAAGCTATTCCTTTCGAAGCAATTCCTTTCGAAGCAAAGCTATTCTAACCAACTGTGATTCTAACCTATTCCTTTCGAAG
>JAVBJR010001106.1:0-7134 GCA_031546965.1 Dysgonomonas sp. | reverse complement strand
CACTCTGTTAGCTTGACCGATTAGCTGACCATTCGGTGGATGCGTGTACCTACCATTGTTGGTATTGTTCACTTCTTCTGTACGGAAAGGGACCACAGGGTCCATCTGCTTCTGAGGAACCTTCGACTCCACCTCTTCCTCGTCTTTGCCACACAGACAGTTTCCCATCCTTCAAATATGACCCTGCGATCGAACAAAATCAAAAACAGGGATTGTGTTTGTTGTACATATTGAATAAGTACAAGTTTTCCACACCATGGTGTATTATTATATGGCAAGGGGACAGAAATGACACCAGGAATGATTATTTTGTGATTGTATTTGTCGGTTACAAATGCGCAGAACTTCTTTTAGATGAGTACATCGCGGTGATCTTTGCGAGGAGGATCTTACTTAAAGTTGCAAGGGTTTGCACCAGTCATGTGCACACATTAGTATTCAATGGTGGAAGGAGTGAGATGCAAGAACATTTTTAAGGTGTGCATCATTGAGGTACATCACTGACTGTTAGTGGGAGGAACATAACAGAGTTCAGAAGCACTTCTAGTTATGTCCATGCATCACTGATTATTAGTGGAAGGGACATAGTATTTGAGAACACATCACTGATTAGAATTATTGGTTACAGGCCTGAGCATCACTGAGGTACATCACTGATTGTTGGTTGGAGGAGCATCATTGAGGTACATCACTGACTATTACTGTACTCATTGGAAGGAGGATAACTGGGGTGCAAGAGCATCTTTAAGAAGTGTACATCACTGATTAAGTTATTGGTTAGAGGCCTGAGCATCTTTGAGGTGCATCACTGATTGTTGGTTAGAGGGACATTGATATACATCACTGACTGTTAGTGGGAGGAACATAACAGAGTTCAGAAGAACTTTCTAGTCATGCCCATGCATCACTGATTATTAGTGGAAGGGACCTTGTATTTGATAACAACACATCACTGATTAGAATTATTGGTTACAGGCCTGAGCATCACTGAGGTACATCACTGACTATTACTGTAGGGCCTACTCATTGGTGGGAGGATAACTGAGATGCAAGAGCATCTTTAATAAGCGTACTTACATCACTGATTAAGTTATTGGTTAGAGGCTTCCGAATCTTTGAGGTACATCACTAACTGTTGATTGAAGGAACATCATTGAGGTGCATCACTGACTAATACTATACTCATTAGTGGGAGGGTCATAACTGAGGTGCAAGAGCATCTTTAAGAGGTGTACATCACTGATTACCTAAGTTATTGGTTAGAGGCCTGAGCATCTTTGAGGTGCATCACTGATTGTTGGTTAGAGGGACATTGATATACATCACTGACTATTATTATACTCATTGGTGGGAGGAGCAAAATGGACTGCTGAAGTGCTTTCCAGTCATGTGCATGCATTACTGATTATTAAAGGAAGAGACATATTAGAGGGTAACACATCACTGATTAATTTATTGGCTAGAGACTTCAGTATCTTTGAGGTACATCACTGATTGTTGATTGGAGGAACATTGAGGTGCATCACTGACTAATACTACTGTATACTCATTAGTGGGAGGATCATAACTGATGTGCAAGAGCATCTTTGATGAGAACACATCACTGATTGCAATTATTGGTTGGAAGAGTATCATTGCAGTACTGTACATCACTGAATGTTTGTGGGAGGGGCATAATGGAGTGCAGAAGTACTTTCCAGTCATGTGCATGCTTTACTGATTATTAAAGGAAGGTACATGCAGTATTTGAGGAGAACACATCACTGCTTAAGTTATTGGCTAGAGCCTTCAGTATCTTTCAGGTACATCACTGATTGTTGGTTGGAGGAGCATACCAGAATGCAGAAGTACTTTCCAGTCATGTACATACATCACTGATTAAAATTATTGGTTGCAGGGTCAATTTTGAGGTACATAACTGATTATTGGTTGGATGAGCATCACTGAGGTACATCACTGACTATTACTATGCATACTCATTGATGGAATAAGCATAACAAACATGCAAGAGCATCTTTGATGAGAATACATCACTGATTACATATTGGTTGGAAGAGTATCATTGCAGTACATCACTGACTGTTGGTGGGAGGTGCTAAGAAACATAATGTAGTGCAGAAGTACTTTCCAGTCGTGTGCAAGCATTACTGATTATTAGTGGAAGAAGGGACATCTTAGAGGAGAGCACATCACTGATTAAATTATTTACAAGTTGGAGATCTCATCAAGGTACAATTAAGTGATTTTCATGTGGGTACATCACTGAACTTTGGTGTTGGGGGTATCATTGAAGTTTACATGCATTTCTTCTACACAGTGCACATCACTTATCTTTATCATCATTTAGTTTACACATAACTGGGATGATCAGTAATGTGCTTATTTAAAGTTGCATAACTTGATGTGCACATTTAAGGGGCTGTTCGTAAATTACGTAACGGGCGGGTGGGGAGGGAGGGGTTGAGTATTTTTGTTACAGAGCGTTACAGGGGGGGGGGTAGGGGCGACACATTTGTTACGTAACAGATGATATAATTGAAAATTGAAAATTTGCTTTTCACGCTTTCAGACTGTACCTGAAAATATATTCTGTTGCAACATTAAGAGGTGCATATTCCTGTCATCGATTTGGGGACAAGGATGAGTAGAGTATGGGAGCCGATATAATTTGATGATAATTTAATATTGTAATGTATTTGTTTTAATGTATGACTATTCGAAAATCAATTACTATTGCTTGCAGCCATTCATAAGTACGATTTTTGATAAAATGCTATCCGTTATGTTACGACAGGGGGGAGGGGGGGGGGTTGACAGTGTTACACTAGTGTTACAAGGGGGGAGGGAGGGTTACAAAAAATGCATTTTTGGCGTTACGTAATTTACGAACAGCCCCTTACACATTAATAAAATTATTTTAAAAATTTTAATTTTGTATAAGGAGCAAATAGCATTATAATTAATATAAATACTTAATTAATTCAGTATAAAAATGATTTTGCTCTAATTCCTCAATTAATGGTAATCAATGTGGAGTTAAATGTGAACTGGCACGTTTTTGTGAATTAAAATTACCCTGAAATTTGACATACACAATAAAAACCCATATGATGAAGCACATGTTGCAGAAAAATTCAAGTGGAAATTGGGGTAATTAAGTTAGGAGGTTTACCTATATGCTAGCTGACCTCCTATCTGGCAAATTAATTGTAAAGCTTTAAGTGTTGTTAACGTTTTTGTAATATCCGCGAAGATTTTGTTGCAATAAAACTTAATTGTTTTCTTCATATACTGTATACATATTTTCTTCCAGTAGTAAAGTTTCAAAACCGCATTATTTGGGCCAACTACTTTGCAAATGTAAATATTTCATATGCATTAATGGTATAAGTATTTACCTACATTGAATAGGTCATAATTTTTTTCTTCTGCAAACTCATTGGATTGCTAAATCAAGCACTATTTAGGGATTAAGGTCACCAGATTTTGAGTATATCATCAAACTATTGACTTTGCCGAATGGATCTGTGTAAGAACATTTCTGCTCCATTTCCCAAATCAGCACAGTCAAACCCACATATTGCCTTCAGCTAAAGATGTTTGTGTACTTTCAGAGCCAGGCTTATCTTACGTCATGAGTTGCACTACCAACTCTAATTATATTCTAAACATAACATTACATAAGAACATTTCACTGAAGCTAGGTGATTCCAAAATAATTGAGAAGTTCAAATTTTATATTTATTACTACACCAATTTGTAAAGGAACTATATTACATCACAATTTTATAACAATTAAAGAATACCTCGTTTATATGCACCGAAAAACAAAATCACAGCTTAAAGCTCCTTTAAATCTGGGTAACAATTATGTAAAAATCAAACACAGGTACAGGTCTATCTATATCCAATCAATATACCTTTAATGTATGTACCTCTGAGAGCAAAATAATATTTTGGCAAATAAGTATATTTATGCGGGAATTGCAAATTAGCATATGTGTTTACTCAATGCACTCCAGCAATATCAACACCTAATATGCAAAACATATATTAATCCATGCAGTCTTATGATAAATAAACATTGCTCAAGGTATTTGGCATGTTTGTGTATAACATCCATATCTACAATTCTAATAGTCCCCTAATTTTTATTTCGCATTGTACGTCTTCTCAAATGTTCAAATCACCTAACAAAACCCAAAATGATTACGCAAATATTGAAGGCTTCAGTTTATGGGTTTCCGACCTTGAACTTAATGTAGCCACACCCCTCGGGGCACTCCAGCCAATGAGAGGAGAACTAGCATTAATATTGCAGTGGGGCTTTTTATTTTTGGACCAAATGCGGGTAGCATTTGTATGTAGTAGTTGTAAAACGTTTGCAAGACGAAGGGAAATGTTAGTTTATTCATTGTAGGTAAACTACATATCCATTTTATATATTTTTAATGTACTTTTAATGCGTTCCAATGTGTACATTGCAAATCCTAACAGAGAACATTGTTTGTTTTTTTCCAGGTTCCATTACATGGCAACAGGCTATGAAGAGTTTAAAATAGCACTTCACTAAAAGAGACTAAAAAAAGAGGGAGATTATGAGTTGATGGAGGTGACAACTTTAAGGTTGGCAAGGAGCGAGGTTCAGGTGCCCCAACCCACCTCTGTTGGCCCAGCCTCTGAATTTGAAAGGCTATCTGGAAACGCTACTGATGTTAGTCGTTTCCTGGAGTTGCATCTAGGACCTCAAAGGCTTCCTTACAACTCTCTAATCCCATTCACAGTGGTTTATTGCGTCATTTTCATGACTGGAATGGTTGGAAACGCGAGCACGTGCTTAGTGATATTGCGCAATCAGTACATGCAAACCGCAACCAATTTCTACCTGTTCAACTTGGCAGTGGCTGACATGCTCACCCTATTTATAGGTAAGCAATTTTCATATTTTTTTAATGATGGTGCTGCTTCTTGCCAATCTTCATTAAATTAATTACTGCATGGTAATATTGCATTTGGGTTGTTTCTATAGAGGAAAATTAATTGCACACTGCTGATCATTCATTCCCAGTAGAGAATATAGGAAGTAAAAACTTTATTGTTATTTATATGTTAAGACAGCTACCTATATAGAACAAATTAGTAAAACTGAAATTGAATTGATAAAATTGTAATATACAAGTTAAAATAAACTTTCTTAACGCTTTCTTAATTGGTGTTGCACACATTATGCAAATTTGAGTAAAGGTCAACCGTTGAAATATATTTTAATTAGAAATGAAAATATTTACTAGTGGAATGGGAATCTGAAGGAGTCAATAAACTGAGACGCTGCAACCAATGAGCTGATAGTTGCAACTATCAGAAATATGGCATGCCATTCGATTCATAATCTTGTACATAGGCCTAGTTTCTTTATTGACTTGATGTTAAAATTAATGCTAGGATCTATTTTAACATTTCCTTTAATAATGTTTACAAGTTAATTACAATAAGCTTAATTAGCTGGTCTACATTGATAATACATAAATATAAGAAAAGCTGCAAAATACTGCTAATCATGCTAATCATAGCTGATACGCTTGGCAGACCATAGACATGACTTTTTTGATACACTGATGGGGCCCCGGTCCCCACAGAGACTTCAAAGCTCATCATTTGAAAACCACTATAGCTGCTTCAAGTGCTCTCGTATAATAATGATGTTACTTGGAGGACATTTACTTTGAGTTGCACAAGCATCGGTGCAAATGTCAGTAACCCAATTATTTTACCTTATGTTAGATATTTATAAGCAAATTCTTTTTTATCCATTCGTTTCATTTATATCAATTGGTGATATGTAATCTTCCCAAGAAGGTAACGAATACATGAAACATCAGTATGTATCAGCAGAGTTTTGATTAATGTTTGCAGAGAGTTTTCAAATTAGTAAATCTCACAAATATTATGTACATATGTCAAATGGCCTTGGTCACATATTTACATTTTTGGATATTGCATACAAATCTGCGAAGTGTGATATGCATGATTGAAGTAGCAGCTAGTGCATGTCAGTAAAATATAAATATAAATGACGGCATAGTAATCTGTATAATTAATGGTCGCCATTTCTCCTCAAATATTGCAACATAACGGTATAGGTACACATAATGCAAATCAGCACGGGAGTGACAGTTAAAATTGACCTTGTTACATGCTATTAATAAATTTTAATCCGTTTATTGTTTACTGAAAACTCAACAATGATGACATGAAATAATTGTATGAACACTGTAGCTCACATGTAAATACTAGTCAAGAATAAGGAAAGTGGAAAAATGGGGAGAGAACAAAAAATCTGTTATTTGAAATCTGGATTCCTTGACACATGACATACTACTATATATACAAGACCTGCCAACATTCACCACTGCATAGTTCCTGCAGTTTATGGTTGGGTTGTCATGTAAACATTTCTGAGTAAGTTGAAGATTTAGTTTGATAAAAAAGTGCACCAGAATCTGCATGAAACTGCCCATCCGATATATCTTAGGGAGAGAAAAAAAACAAAAAAACTAGTTATATGGATAGGACATACAAAAAATAAAGAACTTTGTTAAACTTTTACTGGCTATGTTATATTTTGTATACTTCCCCATCCTGAAAAGCAATTTGTGCCAAATATTACTACAAGGATATTTACTAATTTCTACAGATTTTATTTCCACTTATATATGTGGTTTGTCTGCATCGTAGATGTCTAAATACAAATAAACGAAATTTTGCAGTCAAATTTATCGGACCGTTTAATTGATAAAGAAATTGGTGTTGTTTCTATAGAGAGACTTGTTGACAATAAATTGTTTATATGGGCATGCATTTGATAGTGACTTAAAAGGTTTCCCTAATCAATAAATTGGTAAATTTCTTTGCAATGTAATGCAATTGACGCGTTTAAGAATTATGAACTGCGCATGCGCAGAACAATACGCCGCCTGGCCGCCTCGTTGGGACTTAAGGTTTACCATGTGCGTAATTTGTTTTACGCCCGCTACGAGGTATGGCGCCACCGTCGACGCCATAAGTGATGCGAGTAAAGTTGCTGCAGTTGCAAATAAATTCGCCATACGCCGGGAAACCTATACATAAATGTAA
>JAVBJR010001193.1:0-2628 GCA_031546965.1 Dysgonomonas sp. | reverse complement strand
ATATTTTCTTCCTAAACACTTTGTGGCACGTGACTTTTATGTTGTGAGAGAATTCGAGAAGTCTCCTCGCTACTCAACTTCAAAGTCCTCACTTGTTTCTAAACTTACAAACAGTAAACATTGGAGAAAAGTCTCTCAAATTGTCGGCCATTTTGAAACGTTCATCCTCCCATTTGTAATTTTAAATTTAATATACTAAATATATACTAAAATAACATCAAGATTTCACGAGAAGGAGGGTAAAATATAAGCAGGGAAACTAGTATAGAACTACATTTACACCCATTTACGATTTTAATCGCTATAGTGAAACCGCAGTCAAGGTTGCAGCGATGTGGGAGGAGAAACTAAAGTATTAACGTTTTTAACCAATGATTGACAATGTGTAATGTGTTTAAACCACTCCCAATTAAGTCATAATACCGAATATGTAATACCTTGCACCGTATTATCATTTATTGAACCTTGAATAAGTTAATTTTAACATCTTTTACCAGCTAATTGGTGCAATCTTGAATGCGGTTTCAGTATAGTTCGGTTCATTTATAGTATATAAAGTTTTATTGCGAGTTGTGGGATATAAAAATAACTATTCTGTTATTGTTTTGAAGTGGTATACGAAGTTGAAATTTCACTATATAGTTTGTGATCATTCATACATAATAAATAAATAAATAAATAAATAAATAAATACATAGTCATCTAGTCTAAGTTATTTAAATATACTGTATTTAATTTTGTATATTGTATTTAATTAACTGCATTTACTTTACGCAAAGTTCAATTTCAGGAATTTCAATATACAGTAAACCCTCGTTATAAGAGCCCTGTTTATCTGGTCGAAGTTGTTACTAAAGTAAAGGCTGTTATAAAGAAATAAATAATGGTGGTGATAAATTATATAAAACAAATAATACTTGACCCTTTTCATCGTTCTGTCATTGGCTGAAAAAAAACGTTCGAAAAATGGCGTCAAAAGTGAGAAAACTTGGTTTCAGCCATGCAGTCAGATTGCATAATCTTCCTCACTACAGCCGCCATCTTGGCAGTGGGAGGTGCTTACTGAAAACATTGGTCAATTATGTAACCTTATTGGCAGTAACCTAGATATGCACAATAAGGACGCCATTTTTAATCTTGTTTTCAGCCAATCAGATTGCATAATTTACCTCACTACAGCCGCCATCTTGGCAATGGGAGGTGCTTACTGAAAATGGTCAATTGATAATCCACTGCTATGCAGACAATGATGCTGTTACAGTGAAAAACCCTTGTATATATAGAGGCTAAATAAATAATGCTGGTATAACGAGGGCTGAATAACATCTTGTAAACTTTGACATTTGACCTTAATTTACATGAAACTAAGGTTCATTACACGACTATATGAATATTTGAAACAAAAATTTGGGGGAATTTATTACAGTCTACATGGTGAAATAGTAAAACAGTAAAATAATGGCTGGATTTGCATTAATTTAAATGAATTTAAATGAATTTGCATAATATGGGGTCGTTGATGGATTGTGAGGTTGGCCCTGTTATTTACAATTCTTTCCTGGTTTATTTTCTCTGTCGGGATCTTTATTTCATGAGGTTTACTTTGTTGCCGTCTATCCCTCAACTCGTGACGTCACCGGCTATACGTGTATTTTTAGCAGTTAAGCCCCGCCCCCTCCGCCATCTCATTCCTGTAGTAACTTAATTACTGATATGGCAAACTTAATTTACCAATGCATTTAATTCGTAATTCAATAAAAACCCAATCTGGCATTTTACCAATCAACTTTTCCATACTTTGTTTCCCCTCTTTATTTTTTGTTTGTAAATCTGGGAAAAATTATGAGTCACACTCGTTGTTATCCAAGATGGCCGCCACTTTTTATCGATCTGTAAGAAGTAGAAGAAGAAGAAAGTGTCTTTTGTTGTTGGTTGGTGTACTTATATTGTACATACACAAAAAAGAAAAACAAACAGAAAGAAATAAAAAAGTGGGGCTATTATGAGAGTAAAGGGGTGCTTTGTCTTGCTTTGTAATGGCGGCTGAGGGGGGAAAATGGCGGCCGGAAGTTGATTTTTGGATCCCCCTGGTGACGAATGGCGTCAGCTGTGTTCGTTTTAAGAAGGGTAATTTGTCGAGTTGTTTTGTAGAGTTTAGTCTGTTTAGTGGGCGTGGCCACCTCTTAGAAATGCGATAAAAGTGTTTAGGGAAATGATGGAAAATGGCAGCCAGGCCATGCAGAAGTGTTGCCAAACTCCAGTCGCACAATATGGCAACAGGTTTTGCACATAAGTCAACAGTTTCGTCTTTCTTCACTCCAAAACTTTTCCTCTGAAACAACAAAGCTAAGACATATTTATTTCTCCTTTTCTATTTCAGGAGTTCACTTCACCCAAACACTAAATTCATATTTTTACCCTATTTAGTCACATGTGACTACATATGTAGGGGCCGTTCGTAAATTACATCCAACACTTCTCCTTGATTGGTTGAAGGTTGCTAGAGGCGTGCCTTAAAAATCAGTGTAATTAGGACCCTTGTTACATTATTTCTAGTCCATATTGATGACCAAGTATTTTGTATTCTGTCCATTTTGACTACATCCTAACCGTGACGTCAGAAGTCTT
>JAVBJR010000876.1:0-2640 GCA_031546965.1 Dysgonomonas sp. | reverse complement strand
TGGAATTGAACATTTCCATAAAATCTTTGATATATTTATAATTAAATTTATAATTAAACGACTATTTAGTACTTGCGCCGTAATTGACCATGCGCCGTAATTGACCATGCGCCGTAAGTGACCATGCGCCGTAAGTGACGCGCCGTTTTGTATGCGACGTGTTTGCCGACGCCGTGATTTCCGCGCCATATTGACGGGACACCGTGTAGGGTACAGAAGAATAACTATAAATGACTTGTTTGAAAATATTGTAGATTTGGAAATAGCGTTTAACCTAAAGAAAAAACAAAATAAAAGCAAATGACATTGAACAGTTTTTAAATTAAATATTAAATTAATATTTTTTGCAGCTAGGTTTTTATTCTGTAAATCACCAATGCTGATAATACCTAATCTAGCCTTTTAAGATATCTTGAATCCATTTAGGAATTTTTATGAACTAAAAAAATATAAAAAAATTAAAAAAAAATAAAAAAATTAAAATATTAAGAAAAAACCTGTCTCAAACGGAAAACCTGTCTGAACCGGAAATATTGTCTGGTCCCATGGGTTTCCGGTTCTGACAGGTTTCACTGTATTTAAGAGTCTATAGTAACGGGAGAGGTTCCCATAGATTTTAAATGTGGCAATGTTGTGCCTATATATAAAAAGGGATCTCGCAATGATGCTGGAAATTATAGGCCAGTTAGTCTGACAGCAGTGGTGGGTAAACTTTTGGAATCGGTTATCAGGGATGCTCTTCAGAAACATCTGGAGGATAATAATTTAATTAAGAACATCCAGCACGGGTTCAGAAAGGGTAGATCTTGTTAAACAAACCTATTAGAACTCTTTGAGGTATTCACTAAATGGGTCGATGAGAGCTTTAGCGTAAATATATTGTGGTTGGATTTGGCAAAGGCATTTGATAAAGTTCGCCATAGTAAACTGATTCGAAAGCTGAGAAAAAAAGTGTGACAGGGAATCTGCTACGATGGATTAAAAATTGGCTGACAGATAGGAAACAACGGGTAGTTATCAATGGAGAACATTCAGATTGGTTAGGGGTTAATAGTGGGGTGCCTCAGGGTTCAGTGTTAGGGCCATTATTATTTCTAGTGTATATTGATGATTTAGAGGATGATATTCTATCTAAACTTAGTAAGTTTGCGGATGATACTAAGGTGGCAGGCGTTGTGGATTCATTAGAGCAAAGCCAGAAATTGCAAATGGATTTGGCCAGATTGGGGGAGTGGGCTCAAAAGTGGGATATGGAGTTCAATGTTGATAAGTGTAAGGTGATGCATATTGGGACAAAAAATTTTGGGGTGGAATACACAATGTATGGTAAGAAGTTGCTATTTGTTACCCAAGATAGGGACCTGGGGATTATTGTTGAGGACACGTTTAAACCAACTGCACAATGTCTGGCTGCTTGTAGGAAGGTTAACTCTGTTTTAGGTATGATGAGGCTTGGGCTGGAGAGCCGTTCAAGGGAGGTATGGTAACGGGTGTATCGGTCTCTAGTGTGGCGACCCCACTATTGCGTAATCATGTTGACTTGTGGGTCTATTGTTAATTTGGACTGGTTGTTGCGTAACTCATCCCTGATTGGTGCAAGCAATGGTTTGGTGCTTGCACTGATCAAGGGTCGAGTTCGCAACTAGTTATAAGCTGCCTCTTTCGAGGTTTTGGTACCACTTCTTGTCCGGACAAGACGGTGGTCACTTGTTCACCTGGACCTCCTCCACTATGCTGGTTCTCAGGGATATTATGGGTAATTATTCCTCGCCTTCTGATGGCCCCTGTTGATCGCCCTTTTGGGGCTCTGGATACTCACCCTGTCCAGCATGGTGTCAGGCAGGTACCAGGAATTAACACGGTTGCTTTTATTGTAACTAACTATTTTTATGATTGTTACATCGAATCAAATATTGTACAAATGCTGTCCATTAAACAATCATTTTCCTCCCACCAACTGCAAGCCATAGGACCAACAACTAATTTACGTGGAGGCCATAACTAGGCATTCCACACTAGTAAGGCCCCACCTTGAATATTGTGTGCAAGTATGGGCACCGTATTATAAAAAAGATATTCATGATTTAGAGAAGATTCAGAAGAGGGCAACTTGTAACGTCCCAACAATGTTGGTACAACCTCGTACCACATTTGCACCCAGTCCCACCCCCTTATTTAAATATAAGAACGGATTTAGACCCTTTATGGCCCTAAGAGCCAACAAATGCCAAATTGGCACATCCTGTTTGGAGGGTCATCGGCCTAACTGCCGACTTGACCTCGTTCGGCCCTTTGCTCAGCAGCGCCCTCTGCAGTGTTGAGACATTGGTTAATAATATCCTGTGCCCCAATCCTGCAATAGGGCTGTGCTTGCGACCAAGGGGCCGAGGTAATAGATTGGTACACTGTAGACAGTGGAAGGAGCCACCACTGTCTACTTAACCCTTTGCAACCCTTTGTTCGAGGCCAGTGATCGTGGGAATAAAGTCTTCACCCAAGTTGTTGTGAGTTTTTTCCTTAGGGCTTAGGCCCTATCATCTTCAAGAACTTCAAGAACTTCGAGGGACGAACTCTTCATCGACGGTATTATTTTAGTAAGCGAGTTAATTTAGGTTCAGAAGCGAATTATTTGTAATAAGA
>JAVBJR010000578.1:0-7075 GCA_031546965.1 Dysgonomonas sp. | reverse complement strand
TTTGGGTTTTTGGGAATATTTGGAAAATGTGTGGATTTAATTATAGATAATTTTGAATTTTTTGAACATTTTCGAAATGTTTTAATATTTTAGGATTTTTTTTTACAATTTATATGTATCATTCACTTTGCATAAAAATATTAATAAAAAGAGGCCTTTTATTCTTCATTTGCATAGATGTATATTACATTAATTGTGTATGTTATAATTGATTGTGCCTCAACAGTAAAAAGAGTACTGTATGTACTCTATGGGAATAATCGTCGAACGTCCAGGCGATTACGTCACAGCCGACGCACTGAAAGGGGCGTGTCTAGTATCGGCGCCCCCTGGAAAAATGCATTTGCCCCCAAGTTGGCACTACACTGTTGACAACATGCTCTGCAGTGAAGCACTACTGCAGTGTTGTGCCATTTTCAACATGCATATTTGGCAAATATTGTTACATAACAAACCAAATTTAAACCTTGTATGCAAACTGACGAATAAGTGGAATGAACCAGTGAGTTTCAAAAGACTCATGCTTGGCATTTTATTCGAAGCAAATTAAAAGAGGAACACCAGAAATCAATAAAAACGAAATTTATGTAAAGTTAAATGACTATACAGTGGAATATCTCCCAATAACGGCACCATGATTTGTTCCTTATAAGGGTATAATGCTCTTACATAGGAATCCCTTTGTAACAGCGTAATGTATAAGATACTTTAGCTCCACCCTGTATAATATCAATTTTGCAAGTTCCAAGCTCCTACAATTTAAAACGCTCCTTTAGGATAATCTACTATCTGTTTTTAGAACTGTTTTAACACAGATTTTTTTTAACTCACAGTGAAAATAGACAGACTCCAAAAAGATTTCACTGTGGTAAGAAAAACTTTCAATTATTGCAATTGAATTGGGGGAGGGACTTAAAAGTACATCTGCCATGTTGTAGATAAGAAAGTGACGCCCACGAGGACACCCACTAACATGACCATGGTTGCATTTACATCTTGTAATAAGTATAGTAATAAGGTGCAAGACAGGTAGGCGTGGTTACATCACCACGCCCCTTTTTCAAACTATCTCAACACAACTGTTGGGTTGATTAGCAATGCAGTACAATTTGTTATTTATGTGGATATGTAAAATGCATGTTAGAAAAACCTAATTTGTTACAACACTATCATCAACATATAGTGTATCATGATATAATTTAACAGCAAATCCTTTGCCATGCAAACAAACAAACAAACAAACAAACAAACAATCTCCACAACTTGTTAAAACAATATATAGATAGCAACCAACCCCAAACTCTCGTAGCACTCACTGTACAACGAAGAAAAACCACAAAATCCCAATATAAATTAATAAAATAAGTTATTTGCCTCTAAAGTTTGCCAGATAGAAGCTCGGATAGCACAGGCGAACCTGCTAACTTAATTACCCGTCGAACTTCAAGTGCTAATAACCTTTTTTTTTACTAATTTCCACAGAGATTTTATTGCAATACATGCTTTCCATTCATTGTTTTCATTTTGTATGTCAAATTTCATGTTATTCCATACAAAACCATGTCAGTTCACCTTTAAAAATCAGCGCCACAAGCGACCAAACACAGAACTACAATGAGGGAATCTAACTCTTGCCTTCCAACCAATCGATTCCACATCTCAATTAGGAGTCTAATTACCCACAATTTCCCAAATGATTTCATGACATTTTCCATTTTGTTGTGTAAACAGTCTTGCAAACAACATGCATGTATACACTGTTAAATAAAGCTAAAAATGTTTCTCACTTACGACGCCAGATGTCGTACAGTAAAAAAAAAGTATAACGTGTTGAGCTGCTAAGCCCAGGTGGATTATATGAGGGCGACATCACTGATTTTTATTTCGCCATATTTCATAAATTGTCGCTGTTTTATTTGTGTACATTTGGCAGTCAGGATCACCCTTAACCCGCAGCGCCATCTGGTACCAGATGTTAAAATCAATTTTTATTTACTATATATTATTACTTGCTATACCTGCTGTTCGATATAGCAGCAATATACAAGCTGAACTTCATAAACCCTAATAATGTTACTACAATATAAAAACCATTTACAGTCGACTCTAAGGGATCACCTACATTGGTTGATTGTTACCAAAGTTTCTTGTAAGCTAGCGAATTTCTGCTACAATAAACTTAACTTTGCATAAAAGTTTACTGTATCAGAATCTAGAAATAAATTCGCTTCCTTTATTTTACTTGAATCCTTTGAGAACTTTAGCAACTGTCATTTCTGTTCCATAATGTTTTGTATTTTGTTAAACCAGATTCTGTTAAAGTATAGTTTATGTCCTGTAAGATGGTAACTGAGCCACAAATATTAGGGGGAGGACCACATTAAATATGAAATAGTTGACTATATGAGGTGCAGAAAGTACCCCAATGTCTGGCCAAAATCTGCATCCTGTATTATATACAGTATATAGTGCGTCTCAACTCAAGATTGCACAACGTCAACGATTGCCAAGAATTAATTTCACATAATATTTAGGTCGAATTTTGAAAACATTATTGTCAATTAACTTTATTATGTACATATTCCATGAACTTTGTATAGTGGAATGATTTTTTGGTGTAAGGATTTACCCCAAAAAGGAAGAAAACAAGAGGGAATTACTGCAAACTTGAGTTCAGACGCACTATAGAAGTTTCCTAAATTAGAAGTTTCCTATCAGACCTATTTAACACACAAATTCCTATTCTCCTCAACCAATCATGGTGACTATAACCAGATGGTGACACTAACCGAGGTGACACTAAACGGTTCCGACTGTATACGTCAATATGCAACAGCTTGCACAGCAACAACCGCAACCGCTCCTAATTAATTTGCAGAAGTTATCTGAAATGCATATTAGCTGACAATGTGCCAAGGGGCCGAAAATCAGTAATTCGCACTGGTCTAGATTTATAGATTGTAGGAATAATAGCAAGGGTCTGTGTGGGTTATACGATGGCAATAGAGATATCACTATACAAATAATTACATATACCAATGAGATATTGACGAATGGGCACAAAGCAATAGAGAAGCATTATGCTCTTCTTTTCCATATCCTTTTCTTTGGCCCTTTTCTGAGAAACGACGCAGATTTATTGCCACTTCATTTGTGTATGTGCACATTCAGTGTTGCCAAGCAAACCGATTAATTGTACGCATAAACTCACCAACCAATGCTCCCACAATGCTAATATTTTTAAACAACCAAAAAAGGACGAATTATCTCTGGCAATGAGAAAAAATGGCTCTAATAATTCAACAATTCCTCAATTAATCCTGAAATGCTTTCGCAGGATAAAGCCAAATCACAATGCTAATAAATAAGAGTATACAATGCTAAAGTTACTTATAAATTTAAAAATACACATGTTTTTTGCGAGCACGAAGTTGTTTTGACTTGCTATACTGAAACCGCGTTCAAAGTTGCACTATGAGGGGATGTAATGAAAGGGGTTGCGAGCTAAATAGGGGTCCTTTAACCAATGAAGGAGAAAATATGCTGCTTTGGATTTGGCTAACAAGACAAAAAATGTCTCATTGGACAAAGGACTTAATTATCTTATCTACCCCCTTTTCACCACTCCCATCATAGTGCAACTTTGACCGCGGTTTCAGTATGTGTTTTTTAGTATATCTATTTTAGAATACATTTTTAGTTACTTATTTCGCAAGTATCTCACAGTGTAAATATTGTTTACATCATATAATGGTAAAAATATTTTGGTTGACTTTTTCAACCGGCTAGGTACAGTGTATTTCACTTTAAATATTTAAGATACTGAAACGAATTTATGGTGTTATTATAAAATTATTATTATTATAAAATTATAAAATTGAGGATCCATATAAAATGGCTACAATTGACCATTTTCACTACCTCTAAATTGCCAATATGGAGGCTGAAGTGAGGTAAATTATGTAATCCGATTGGCTGAACAAGTTTTCTCGCTAAGGACGCCATTTTTCGAACATTTATTCAGCCAATGACAGAACAATGAAAAGGATCAATTGGAATTTTATATAAATAATTAAAAATAAGCAAGTAAAAAATAATTCCACCAAAAGTACTTTCCATGCATTTGAAACTTTTTAACTTTTAACTAAGTTTCTTTACGTTTGTCATGAGTGGTGTTTGTGTTTGTTTGCAGGAACTTATTTGAACTCATTTTTAACCAACTTCCACACATCCTAGAGAGCTGAAATTTGGTATACAGATCAGTTTTGCGGTACAATTTAATGAAACAAAAGTTTTGGTTTGGTTATTAGGTCAGATTCACAAGTATTTCACTCGCAAATATCGAAAAGGGGGTAGCTTCATGGGTTGTTTTTACTGCAAAGCCCAAACTAAATTCTGTTGATTGTGCACGGAGTTTACTTCATTATAAAAATATGAATTTATTTTAATACAAAATCTTTTCAACTGGATAAATAAATATTATAATTTTATTGACGCTAATGTCGAATTATAAATAAAACTTAGTACCCAAAAAACTTAGTTTTCTTTTTTTTTACAGCTTGTTGACTTGGAACGGTAAAGTCGAGGGAGTCTTTTAATCACAAATAGTTTACACCATAAAATTACCGGTGAAGAAGTAAAGTATTACATTTCCTGGATATTAGTTGATAAATTTCATTGTTATAATTACAGATATAATTCAGCGACATAGTTAGGTCTATAAAGTCAAGCAGGAATTTTAATTGCTTTCGTATATCTTTTGTTATTTTTTTATTTTCACTTTGGGCCATTTAATTACGTGGAATTGCTTTTATTATACGGTCCACTCACTCGATACATCATTCATTGTTTAGTAATTGCTGCAGTATACAACACACTTCTGGAGAAGTTAGGATTTCGATTCACTTCAATGAATAAGGTGAATTGAAATGGGAATCGATGCAACGAGGTTTCATTTTAATTTCATCTAACAGTATTTCAAAAAGATTCAAAGTCAGTAGTGCTGATATTTTAGAAGATCAATGTCGTCCATCTGTGCTAGCATCATTTTTCATCCAGTTTATTGGGCAGTCGATCTATCATCGATCTCTTTATTCATTTCAGATAGTATATATATGAAACTGGCTGCTGGCTACTACTATACAAAAGTGATTTTTTTATTTCGTTTGAAATGAAAGCGATGGACCCATCATTAGTAATCTGGAAACGACAATTAGGACCGTTGACAAATGAACGCTTCGCCCACATTTTGTCACTGTCACTTCATATACTTCCATACAAATACGTAAAAAAAAAACCTTTGCAAAAATACAGGAAGTGCCGACCAACCCTGTCAGGAAAACAAAAATGCAGTTTCAGACATTCATCTATGTCCAAACCACACTGGCATGGCACTGTCCACCCCGAAGGGGTAACACTTTGTGAAAACATAAGCAAGTTTCCAAACAATTAACATAAATATTACAGAACTTCTATACTGAACTTTAAAGGTGAACTGACAGGGTAAATTTCTTGCAACCAATTTCTCTGAAAAATTTCCTACGCATGAACAACATATATTTGCATATGTCCATTTTTTCTAATTTTTAAACTGATTCGTTTTTTAAATAAAAATTCGCAAGTTTACCCTAAAATAGGTCCTCAAAATTTACATCCGGGACAGTGTGTATGGCATACCACTTGCACCGAAACGTGCTAAATGCCTATTGGCTATATACAGGTGGCTTCCCCACTTCATATGCTGGAACAAACTCTCCATACTAGTATTTTCCCCCTCCTAGCCTCTCTGCACAGGCCCAAAAACACAAACTTCAGTCTGTTAAAACACTTTCAATAAATTTTTAAAAAGAAAAGAACCCATAGTTTTAATTTTAGTTATTCTTTCTACAGTCCGAATATCCTGGGGTGTTACAAAACCCTATCAGTTCACCTTTAATTTCAAAATTCCTGCATGTATAGCCTACTATTTCCATGAAGGATTATAAAGGTTTTTTTTTACTAAATTTTCTAAAGAACAAATAAATAACTTGACTGATACCGTTAGTTATTAACAAAACACAATTCAGTTATTAATTCTGCATGTGAACTGAAGAATATGTGGAGTTCAATGTTTTCAAAAATTAAAAATGTCTATAACAAAATATTAAATTTTCTAGGATTATTTGAAAAAGAATTCCAGTATATTTCGAGGATTTCACGGGTATAATAAAAAACCAGTATTGATTGATGGCTTCATTGTCTGCATATAGCTTGTGGGATAGACAATGATAAACAATATGGCTGCATTCAATCTCCAGCCAAAATCGTGATTTTAAGAATTTTTGGATTATGGCGAACTAGTCACATGACCACACTTCATAGTAATAATATGTATATTGGATTTTGACCTAAATAATGTTGTGGTGAAGCCATATTTTTGTTTATGTTCATCAAACCTCATAATCAAATTATAATTATTATTAATAATTATAATTATTTGATTTTGGCTGGAGATTGAATGCAGCCATTTATTTAATAACAATAATATACATACAGTATAATCGGCTACTAATGAGATCAAGTCATTCAACTAAATTGCAATTTAAACTAATTACGAATATGAAGCTATACAAGTGTTGATCTATTACATTTAGTTTTTGTGAAGTTCATCAAAGGTGATAAGGAATATTAATACACAATATATTGGAAATCTGAGCTGAAAACAGAGACACAATTTGTGAGATAAATCATAATTAACTGAGGTAATGACATTTCTGACATGCTTAATACACGATCCCCGATTATAGCCTTACACATTATTGATCTGGTTTTTGATGCCGTGAAATTAAAAGACCACCTCTAGGATTAAACATCAAAATGAAAACGATATTGGGTTTTCGGAGATAAAGGTCCCCAAAGGGATAATATCGAGGTTGGTTTTAACAACTTCCACTTCATTGCATTTATTTTTCTGATCGCATGCCTCATACAAGAACATCAAAAATTTATGAACTGGAAACAATGTGGTACATAAAGAAAACCTAACTTTATAGTGCAATCGCACTGATTACAAATTACAATGAATTGCCATAAAACT
>JAVBJR010000778.1:0-18649 GCA_031546965.1 Dysgonomonas sp. | reverse complement strand
AGACGGAAGCAAAAACATTACAGCCTCCTATGATTTTCTTTAGTTCGGCGTCATTTTCTATAATGCTTATACTACATTGAATACTCAACTCAAAGCCTTTAGTATAGAAAAATGTTTCTCTTCGCCTTGAATAATCAATAGGGGCATCATACGATTTCAACTCGTCAATAATATTGTATAACGATGCTCTACTTATGCCCAATCGCTTCGATAATATTTCGGGACTTCCCGTACTCTCTTCTTTTATGAAGTAATGTAATTGGCTTACACGTTCTATTGTTTCAAGAAAATTCATAGTAGTACTGTGTTAAATGATTAAACCTTGAGGTATTTGTTTTTGCCACATTTCGTAATATTGCGCACCCTCTTTATATAATTCTAAATGTGTACCCTCTTCCAACAGTCTGCCTTTCTCCAATACAACAATCTTATCAGCAGACATTACCGTACTTAGCCTATGAGCTATTAATATGACGGTTTTGCCCATCTGATTAAAGTTCGTTATAGCTTGTTGTACATGGTATTCTGATTCGGAATCAAGTGACGAGGTCGCTTCGTCCAATATTAAGATTTCAGGATCACGATACAATGCCCTTGCAATAGCTAAACGTTGCTTCTCACCCCCTGATAGTCCAACTCCGTTTTCTCCTAAATGAGTAGCAAATCCGTTAGGAAGTTTTTCAATAAAGCTCAATATTCCTAATTCTTTGCAAATAGATATAATACGTTCTATATTAGGATTGAATTCTCCTAAGGCGATATTTTCTATAATATTACCTGCAAACAAATCGAGTTGCTGCGGCACTGTTGCAACAGATAATCGCATAGACGAATTGGTAAAATAATCGAGATTTTGATCTCCAACGTATATTGCCCCTTTGTCCAAAGGATATAGTTTTTGAAGTAAAACAGCTAAAGTGGTTTTACCCGATCCGCTTTCGCCAATAATAGCTGTAATCTTTTTGTGAGGGATAGTTAAACTAAAATCCTCAAACACTTTGGTTCGTGTCCCATAATTAAAGGTAATTTTATCAAACCTAATATCAGCATTCATCCGGGGTTTAAATTCCATCTTATTTTCTTCACTTTCTCTTTCTAAGTCCATTATTTCAAACAACCTGTCGGCAGCTATAAGAGCATTCTGAATAGTTTTATTTGCCTCAACTAATTTTGAGATAGGAGCTGTAAAATACCCTATTATTGCATAAAAAGAAAATAATGTACCTGGAGTCAACTCATTACGCAATACAAAATAAGATCCTACCCACAACATAATAACTGTAAATAGTGTATTGATAAAAGCAGAACTTTGACCTGTAAAAATGGAATTTAACCCTGAGCGAAAAATAGTACCCAACAATTTGATAAATCGAGTCTCGGTTTTCACATTAGCAAATTCTTCAATTCCGAACTGTTTTATGGTACGTACTGAATTTAAAGATTCAACCAATTGACTTTCGAGATCGGCTGCATCTTCCATTACTTTCCGTTCGTATTTTTTATTTAGTCTATTGGTTATAAAATAAATAAGAATATACAGAGGTATAATAATCAGCATGATTAGAGCCATCTTCCAACTATACACAAACATCAGTGCAAAAGAAAACAAGACAACTAATATATTAACAATAAGCGATATCGTAACATCGTTAATGAAAGCTCTGATTTTTACAGCATCATTTACACGGGAGATAATTTCCCCAACACGCATAGTATCAAAGAAACGCTGGGGCAGTTTTAGTAAATGTTTATAATAGCCTAAAATGAGACGGGCATCAATTTGTTGTCCTGTGTTCAACATAAAATAACTTTGCATCGAACCTAAAAAGACTTGGAGTAACAGTATTACGAGCATACCGATACTCATCATATTTAATAGATTGGAGTTTCCGCCTACCAATACATAATCGGTTATCTTCTCAATATAAAAAGACATCGATAGCCCCAAAACAGTATATAATGCAGCGCCTACTATACATTGCACAATAGTACTTCGATGGGGACGTAACAGAAAAAAGAATCGGGAATAATTAGAGACTTTTTCATTTTTTTGCTGAAAATCTTCCGCCGGAACAAGTAAAATCAGCACTCCAGTCCATATTTTTTCAAAATCGAAAAAAGGAACATGGTGCATCTTACCATCTGCCGGATCCATGTATTCAACCTCCTCTTTTTTGATCGAATAGATTACAATATAATGATGCAAAGCTTCTTTCACAACTATATGAGCTATAGCAGGAAGAGGTATTTTGGGTAGCGAATCCGTTTTCCCTTTCACCCCTTTTGCTGTAAAGCCAAGCTGCTCCGCCGCTTTAATCATACCTAAAGCATTAGTTCCTTTCGTATCAGTTCCGGCAATTTGCCGTATACGAGCTACAGGCATTTTAAGTTTATAGTATTCGGAGATGGAAGCCAAACAAGCTGCTCCACAATCGGTAATATCTCTTTGCTTAATTTTAATTCCCACTGCTCATTATTTTAGGGTTCATCCAGTTATCTACTTTATCAAACAAAAGATCAGCTAAGCTACGTTCTGCCAACGTAAAACGTCCGGTAAGAGTCATACCTTTTTTCAGGTTTCCTTTATGTCCATTTTTCAAAGTGAGGTAATTCTGTTCAATAGAGCATCTTATTCTAAAGAAAGGTTGATTATCAATCTCAACCACATCAGAAATTATTTCTTTAACCTTACCTTTTAGTAGCCCCCACTGCCTGTAATCGAATGCGTCCATCTGAATATTTACATCTTGATGTTCGTAGATATATCCAATATCTGATGGAGATACATAACATTCCACCATCAAATCCTCACCGGAAACTATTTGAGACAATGTCTGCCCGGCAGTAATAAAATTCCCTTTTTTTACCCCTGTTTGCTGTACTATATTTCCGGAAATAGGAGCTATTATATAATATTGAGTTTTATCTTTTTCCAAACGTAGCAACTGAGACTGAATGTCTTTATTCTCCAGTTCAAGTCGGGTCTGCTCCGTTTGCCAGTTATTCCTAAGCTCTTGTATTACGGATGTCAGTTGAGATTTCGAAAGGTTATATTTATTTTCATTTTGTTCAAAATCGAATTTAGATTCAACTCCCTTTTCATACAGCTTCTTGGATGTTTTATATTCGTTATCGGCTTGCGTAAGAGAAACTTGTTGGTGACTTATCTTTGATAGTGATTGTGAGTATTCTGCCCTATATTTTGGAGAAGTTATTTTATTGGAGTTTCCTTGCAACAGACTAGCAATATCTACTATAAACTCCCTGTTTTCAGACAATTTTTCAGCCAGTCTATTTATTTGTTCATCAATAACATCAGTTCTAAGCCACACAAGTGTATCTCCTTCTTTTACATCTTGATTTTCAAAAAGATTAATCCGCTCTATCTCTGCCGAGATAACCGATTGCAATGTATTATTCTCATTCATAGAGCGAATACTCCCCCGGCTTTGAGACGACAAATCAACTTTAACCAAAGGCAATACTAGAATACCAATAGCTATGACACCAATAATTGTTATATAAATTATTTTGGATTTAACATTCCTTTTTACCCAATATTTTTGATTTGAATATTCCACAATTTCTATAGGAAATAATTGTTTCATGCAGTTTAAATCAAATTTATATTTACAGATTGCTCTTTAGTTAGACGTTTCACAAACATAATGTTTAATCACATTTTGATATATAATTTTTTTCTAATCTTTTTCTAATTCGGGTATTTTCTGTCTATTTTTTTTCACAACAAACACAACATAATTCTTAAAAACAATTTTTAAGCATACCTTTGTTCCAGAAATGCAAGAGATGAAAATTAAAAAGATCAAATCGTACATGATGCCCATATCAATGACTGTAGGAGCAGTATTCTACCCCTATCTGTCAGAATTAGCATTTTTGACTCCCTACCTGATCTTTTTGATGCTGTTAATTACATATACTAATATCTCCATTCGATCCGTTCGATTTTCGATGCTGCACTTCTGGTTATTGGCAATTCAACTGATTGGGAGCATTATTGCATATGTTGCCATTAGAGACATAGATCCCATCATAGCACAAAGTGCCATGATCTGCATTTTAGCCCCCACAGCCACATCAGCTGTTGTTATCACCGGCATGTTGGGAGGCAATACCGCCAGTCTCACCGCATTTAGTCTCCTCAGCAATTTAACCGTCGCAGTAGTTGCCCCTCTGTTATTCACCATAATAGGAGGTCATTCGGGGTTTTCTTTTTGGGAAGAGCTTCAAGGAATTGCCTTTCGGGTATTTATTTTGTTGCTTCTGCCTTTCTTAATTGCTATACTTCTAGCAAAATTTTCGCCAAAAGCATGTACCAAAATAAGAACCTCACAATCTTATTCATTTTATTTATGGAACATAGCTCTTATGATAGTAACAGCACGCACAGTCAATTTTTTACTGTTCGAAGGAAGTAGCCATATCACGACCTCTCTCATCATTTTTTGGCTAACTTTGATCATTTGTATTGTTCAATTTTATATAGGAAGACGCTTGGGGAGGCATTATAACGACACTATTGCCGGAGGGCAGGGCTTGGGGCAAAAAAATACCATCTTGTCGATATGGATGGCACAAACGTACTTAAATCCTATATCATCAATTGGTCCGGGAGCTTATATCCTTTGGCAAAATATCATCAATTCGGGGCAGGTATGGCATAAGCAACGACGAAATTGACACATTTTCACGGGGTTAACACTTTTATATTTTTTATCTCAAAGATTTGTGTTAAATTTGCTCTTTCTAAGGATAAACAAAACATCGTTTTTAGAACACAATTCAACAATAAATCCGTTTAGAAGGATTATATTTTTTTTACAGAAATAGATAAGAAGATGAAACTCTCAGTAACAATAGTTCTGCTTTCCGTGGCATCATATGCTTTCGCGCAAGGCTCCGATAGGGATTCTCGCAGTACTAAAATTGACGAGAATGAAAAGAAACGTCTTGAAAATCAGTTTAAAGCACTTGACAATTTCTACATAAATGAAGATGGGTTAGTTGTTTATCAGACGAAGTCCGAATCGACAACTCATGCCCCTGCAGACACAACCCGAAATAATACTTCTGTGTCCAAAGCTGCCAAAGCAGAAAACACTAACAATATGTCTAAGGGAGCCGAAGCAGCTACAACTCCCTCTCGATCTGGCGTTATAAGAAAAGAAAAGTCACAAAAAAATGAGGCTAACACCTCTAGCCATGTTGTATCGTCTACGGCAACAGAAGCAGTTACAACTCCCTCTAGACCCAGTGTTATACGAAAAGAGAAATCAGAGAAAAATGAGGCTAGCATCCCTAGTAAAACTGCCAATAATATGTCTACGCCTACAGAAAAGACTCTTAGTACCCCTATTGTATCGTCTGCAGGAACAGAAATAGTAACTGCTCCTCAACAAAAATCGGGTATCATAAAGAAAGAAGCACTACGACCTACTGAGGCTAGCACCTCTAACAGTGATAGAGGCACGAGTAGTGAAGCCGGTATACAAAAAACGGCAACAAAACCCGCTACTGCTAGCAACTCGGCTATAACAAACCAACAAACTAAAAATAATTTGGTGAAAGCGAGTACCCCCAGCCCCAGCACAACGAGTACAACAAACATAAAATTGACTAGTCCCGACTCCAATAAAACAGGTAAAACAACCTCAACTGCCCTTAAAGGTTCTATATTTGACAAAAGTAGGCAACCAGCCCAATACCGGACGATGGAAGAAGCCGCATTGGCAGTAGAAGCTTTATTGGATGATTTACGAAAAAAGCAGACCCAAACCAGCGGAGCAGGTTCTATGTCTTCTCGATTGGCAGGAGGAGCAGGACGCGCTACATTGCGAAAAAAATCCGCTACAAATTCTTCATTCCAAGATGCTACGGATTATACATCTGAAAACTCCTCAACAACAATAGTTGATGAAAGTGCTTCGGAGTTTGGATCCGAACCTACTTACTATATTAATGGCAAGGAAGTTGGCAAAACCGAAATAAATAAGTTAAGAAAAAAAGAAATTATCAGCAGAGAAGTACGCACCAGGAATACCGTATCGGGAAATCCGAATGGCGAAGTATGGTACGAGGTAAAATACGATACTGCTAACTAAAATCACATAGTTTCGAAGACATAAAAAAGCGAGAAGATAATCTTCTCGCTTTTTTAATTTCCGTCAAAAACAGTAATTTTTATTTCGAACTCGGATATATTTCCGTTAGCACTGTATCTATAACAGGCGGAAAATGAAGATATTCTAATTCATGCACTTTTGTTGCTACGTCCTCATAAGTATCGGTAGGTAAGATGTCACACTTAGCCTGAAAGATGATATTTCCCTCATCATAATTCTCATTAATATAATGGATGGTTATACCCGATTCGGTTTCTGCGGCAGCGACAACAGCCTTGTGAACATTATCGCCATACATGCCTTTTCCTCCAAATTTGGGGAGTAAAGCAGGATGTATATTGACTATTTTTTGAGGATATGCATCTATTAAATTTTGAGGAACTTTTAATAAAAAACCAGCCAAAATGATAAAGTCAATTTGATTTTCTTGTAAACATTTGAGAACCAAATCGGTGTTTTGGAAGCTTTCTTTAGAAAAAGTCACCGATTTTATCCCTAAATTTTCGGCTCGTTTATGCACAAAAGCATCCGCTTTATTGGAGATAATCAGTCCGACAGAGATGTCTTTTTTATCCTTAAAATAATTGCTAATATTCTCTGCATTAGAGCCTGATCCCGAAGCAAAAATAGCTACATTAATCATAAAGAGGTTTTAAATGACTTTGCACACAAAAAGAATAAATGTGCAGTTTTAACGAATTTTCTACTCAAAATATTTGTTTCGTATTGATAAAATACGCTTACTTTGCATCGACAAAATTAGAAATAAAATTTAATTATTCATTAAAATCAAAAAGTTATGTCTGACGTAGCATCAAGAGTTAAAGCAATTATCGTTGATAAATTAGGTGTTGAAGAAACAGAAGTTACAAATGCTGCTAGTTTTACAAACGATCTAGGAGCTGACTCACTTGATACAGTAGAACTTATTATGGAATTCGAAAAAGAATTCGGTATTTCTATTCCGGATGATCAAGCTGAAAAAATTTCTACAGTAGGAGACGCCGTTTCTTATATTGAAGCTAACGCAAAATAAAAATTTCCACAAACAATTTATGGAATTAAAAAGAGTAGTAGTAACGGGTCTAGGTGCAATAACACCGTTGGGTAATGATGTACAATCCACATGGGAAAGTGCAATCAACGGAGTTAGTGGAGCTGGACCCATTACTCAGTTTGATGCGTCGAAATTCAAAACACAGTTTGCCTGTGAAGTAAAAGATTTTGACGTAACGAAATACCTTGACAGAAAAGAAGCACGTAAGTGCGACAGATATACGCAGTTGGCTATTGCTGCATCAGAAGAAGCTATTGCTGATTCGGGACTTAAGTTCGAAACCGAAAATTGTGACAAAATAGGTGTCATTGTATCTGCCGGAATAGGTGGTATAAAAACATTTGAAGAAGAGGTAGGATATTATTTCCAAAACAAGGAAATGGGACCTAAATTCAATCCGTTTTTTATACCTAAAATGATTGCAGACATTGCATCGGGTCACATTTCGATGAGATATGGTCTTCGCGGACCTAATTTTGCTACGGTTTCGGCTTGTGCATCATCAACACACAGTGCAATTTCGGCTTTCGACCTCATTCGTTTAGGTAAAGCAACTGCAATAGTAGTTGGTGGAGCTGAAGCCACTATTTGCGAATCGGCTATAGGCGGGTTTAATGCAATGACTGCTTTGTCGACAAGAAACGATTCTCCCGAAACCGCATCACGCCCGTTCAGTGCAAGCCGCGACGGATTTGTAATGGGTGAAGGATCGGCTTGTCTTATTTTCGAAGAATTGGAGCACGCATTAGCTCGTGGAGCTAAAATATACGCCGAGGTTGTAGGTGGTGGAATGTCTGCTGACGCATATCACTTGACATCGTCTCACCCCGAAGGATTAGGTGCAAAAATTGTTATGAAAGCTGCCCTTGAGGATGCAAATATGAAACCCGAAGATCTTGACTATGTAAATGTTCACGGAACATCTACTCCGGTTGGCGATCCTTCGGAAATCAAAGCAATCAAGGAAGTATTTGGTGACTCTGCTTACAAATTGAACATTAGTTCGACCAAATCGATGACCGGACACCTTCTAGGTGCTGCAGGAGCTATGGAAGCATTATTCTGTGTACTTTCGGTACAAAACGATATTGTGCCTCCCACAATCAACTTTACCGATGGTGATGAGGATCCTGAAATTGATTACAGTTTGAACCTAACATTCAACAAAGCTCAAAAAAGAGAAGTTAGAGCTGCTTTATCCAATACATTTGGCTTTGGCGGACATAATGCATGTGTAATCGTAAAGAAGTTTAAGAAGTAAAGTGCTTAAAAAACTATATCGAACTGTGAGGCTTTTTCCTAAAATAGGGAGGGAGCCTTATGTTTCGTTTTATAAGATACTCAATTTTTACCCGTATAATATAACTTTGTACGAGCAGGCATTGTTGCATAAGTCGTCGTCCATTAAATTGAAAGACGGCAGATGGATCAACAACGAACGACTCGAGTTCTTGGGCGATGCCATTTTGGATGCAATAGTAGCCGATATTGTATTCAAGGGATTTGAATACAAAAAAGAAGGCTTCCTTACCAATATGAGATCGAAGATTGTACAACGCGAAACATTGAACAAACTGGCTCTCGACTTGGGATTGGATCGTCTTATTAAATCTTCTGCAAAAAACGCCAATCACAAAACACACATGTATGGCAATGCTCTTGAAGCATTGATCGGGGCTATTTACTTAGATCAAGGATACCGTGTAGCTAAGAAGTTTGTTCACGAAAAACTTATTGTAGAACACCTTAATATCGAGACTGTAGCTCAACAAGAAGTCAATTTCAAATCGCGCTTGATCGAATGGAGCCAAAAAAATAAAATTCCAATCGAATTTAGACTTATTGAGTCTTTTACTGACGACAATAACAATCCCGTATTTTACACCGCTGTTGATATTTACGATTTAGAGTCGGGTACAGGGCGTGGTTATTCGAAGAAAGAATCGCAACAAAGAGCTGCGGAAGAAGCCTTGGATAAAATAGATATAGACAAAGAGTTCATCAAAAACATCCTGATTTTAAAAGAAAAAAAGTTTGACACGTCTATTTTAGAAGCCATCGAATTCAGTGATGTTGAGCTGCCTACTGTCGGAGAATCCGAAGAATCTTAATCTCCCCTCTATCTTTTAGGGACTAGCTTGATGCCTTGTCCACCCAAAAACAAATCGTTCTAAACAAACTTAAAACCCTAAGTGTTATATTGGTAGCAAACTATTAATATCAGATATTCATTTTACACTAAACAAATGCGATTATGTTTACCATTCATCAGATAGAAGAAATTCATGCTAGGGTAAAAAGCGGAGCCGATTTCCCTAAGTATATACAAGAATTGACAGATCTTGGAGTAGACGGCTATAGTATTTATGTGAGTGACGGACACACTGATTATTACGGAAAAGATGATTCCCATATTACTTCCGACGCCAAATATTCAACCTTATCTATTGCTGAAAAAAGTGACCTCGAAAGCTTGAAGCATGCACTAAAGATACATCAACAGGGTCAGACCAATTATATGACCTTCTGCAAGCATTCTGCAAATGCAGGCGTTTATAAATGGACTGTTGATATAAGCAATATGCTTTGCACTTATTATGACAAAAACGATGATACAATGCTCGTAGAACACATACCATTTACTCAAAATAAAGGGTGAAATCATCAATACGAGACATACCTATCATAATTGTTGTATGTTTGTATTTCTGAAATTATGCCCAAAATAGATAAAGAAGCCTTTAGACAAGCTGTATATGATATTGTGAAGACTATTCCGTATGGTCGCGCCACCTGCTATGGAGCCATAGCCAAGGCGGTAGGATATTACAATATGTCGCGAATGGTTGGTCATGTGATGAGCGAATGCAATTCAGCGGAAACAAATATTCCTGCTCATCGTGTAGTGAATAGCCAGGGAATACTATCAGCTAAAGATGCTTTTGGTGATGGTGATGAGATGCAAAAACTCCTAGAGTCGGAAGGGATTGTAATTATAAATAATAAGATAAAAAACTGGAAATCGGTATTTTGGAATCCTTTGGAAGAAATCAATATCTAAGTTAACACTATGAAATATACAAACTTCACTTTGACTATTAAACAAGAAGCTGAAAAAGACTATACCAAAATATGCAACTTCATCAAAATTGTATAGCCTTTACTGCTTTAAAGGCATATTAGGACAATGAAATTGTTCACAAAGAGTTCACAAATTTTCTATTATAGACATCAACTTCCTACAAGGATTTGCTTTGAACTTATTATATCGGCTCGTTAAAACACGCAAAAAAGTATCATTTTACTTTCTTTACTAGGTTATTTCGTGTACTTTTGCACTACGAATTATTGATAAAAAAGATAAGCTATTGCTTTTATTTATAAGAGACTAATCAATAACCATTAAATAACTAAAAAACTATTAAATCTTATGAGTTGGTTACTTAATTCTTCTATTGGGCGCAAATTCATCATGGCTTTGTCCGGCTGTGCATTGATTTTGTTCCTACTGTTCCACATGAGCATGAACTTGGTCTCTATCTTCTCGATGGATGCCTATGAAGCTATTTGCGGATTTTTAGGTACAAATTGGTATGCTATTGCCGCTTCTATGGGACTGGCTGCATTGTTTTTGGTGCATATTATTTACGCATCGGTATTAACTATGCAGAACCAAAAAGCCCGTGGAGACGGAAAATACGCATCATCGAGCGACACTATTGTCGATTGGTCGTCCAAAAACATGTATGTACTAGGTACATTTATTGGGGCATTCTTGATAGTTCACTTGTATGACTTCTGGTTCAAAATGCAGTTTTCGGAACTGTTCCATTTGAACAGTGCTGTTGGTCCTGACGAAACAGGAGCTTTAATGAGAGAGCTTTTTGCTCAACCTGTGCGTGTTGCAATTTATCTTATTGGTGTTATTGCATTGTGGTTTCATCTTGCACACGGTTTTTGGAGCATGTTCCAATCGGTAGGTATCAATAACAAAGTATGGTTACCTCGTTTCAAAGTTATCGGATATGGAGTAGCAACTATCATTTGTTTAGGTTTTGCTGTCGTTCCGGTTTTCTTTTTTGCACAACACCTATTTTGTTCTTGTAATTAATTAACCGCTAAAAGAAAAAAACAGATATGGCTACTATATTAGATCCAAAAAAAGATTCTAAAATTCCTGACGGTCCTTTGGCTGACAAATGGAAAAACTATAAAGACCACCAAAAACTGGTAAATCCTGCAAACAAACGTCGTCTCGACATTATTGTTGTTGGTACAGGTTTAGCAGGAGGTTCGGCTGCTGCGTCTCTTGGAGAAATGGGATTCAATGTCCTTAATTTCTGTATTCAAGATTCTCCACGTCGTGCGCACTCTATTGCTGCTCAAGGTGGTATCAATGCTGCAAAAAATTATCAAAACGATGGTGACTCTGTTTACCGTTTGTTCTACGATACAATTAAAGGTGGTGACTACCGTGCACGTGAGGCAAACGTTTATCGTATGGCTGAAGTGTCTAATAACATCATCGACCAATGTGTGGCTCAAGGTGTACCTTTTGCTCGCGAGTACGGAGGTTTGTTAGACAACCGTTCATTTGGTGGTGCTCAAGTTTCGCGTACTTTTTATGCTAAAGGACAAACAGGACAACAACTTTTATTGGGTGCATACTCTTCATTGAGCCGCCAAGTACAAAAAGGTGCTGTTAAATTATATACTCGTTACGAGATGCTCGACCTTGTTATCGTTGATGGCAAAGCTCGTGGTATTATTGCTCGTAACTTGGTTACAGGTAAAATCGAACGTTTTTCGGCTCACGCCGTAGTTGTTGGAACTGGTGGATACGGAAACGCATTCTTCCTTTCTACAAATGCAATGGGGTCAAATGGTTCGGCTGCTATTCAATGTTACAAAAAAGGAGCTTATTTTGCTAATCCTTGTTTTGCTCAGATTCACCCGACTTGTATTCCTGTTCACGGAGAATTCCAATCAAAATTAACTTTGATGTCTGAATCTCTTCGTAACGACGGACGTATTTGGGTACCTAAGAAAAAAGAAGATTCTGAAGCCATCAGAGCAGGCAAACTTAAACCTACTGATCTGAAAGAAGAAGATCGCGACTACTACTTGGAGCGTCGTTACCCTGCATTTGGTAACCTTGTACCTCGTGACGTTGCATCTCGTGCCGCTAAAGAAAGATGCGATGCAGGTTTCGGTGTAGGTAACACAGGTTTGGCTGTATATCTTGACTTCTCGGCTGCTATTGCCCGTTTAGGAAAAGATGTGGTAGAGGCTAAATACGGTAACCTTTTCCAAATGTATGACAAAATTGTTGATGACAATCCATACGAAACTCCAATGATGATTTACCCTGCTATTCACTACACAATGGGTGGTGTTTGGGTTGATTATGAATTGATGACTTCAATACCCGGATGTTTCTTTATCGGAGAGGCTAACTTTTCGGATCACGGAGCTAACCGCCTAGGAGCATCTGCTCTTATGCAAGGTCTTGCCGATGGATATTTCGTATTACCATATACTATTCAGAATTACTTGGCAGATCAGATTACTGTACCTCGTTTCAGTACTGAACTTCCTGAATTCCAACAAGCGGAAGACGATGTAAATAAAAAGATCGCTAAGTTGATGAGCATCAAAGGAACTCGTTCTGTTGATTCTCTACACAAAGAGCTTGGTCTTATTATGTGGGACTTCGTAGGAATGGGTCGTACCAAAGAATCTTTGGAAAAAGCGATTGAGGACATCAAGAAAGTGAAGAAAGAATTCTGGACAAATGTTCGTATACCGGGTGAAGCTAATACATTAAACGTTGAATTGGAAAAAGCACTTCGTGTAGCTGACTTCCTTGAAATAGGTTATTTGATGGCTATCGACGGATTAACCAGAAACGAATCTTGTGGTGGTCACTTCCGTGAAGAATACCAAACACCCGAAGGTGAGGCTCTTCGCCGTGATGATGAATATTCTTACGTTTCGTGTTGGAAATTTACCGGTGAAGATCAAGAACCCGAACTGGTTAAAGAACCTCTCGACTACGAATTCGTAGTTAGACAACAACGTAACTATAAAGCGTAAATCAGTTACGAGTTACTAGTTACAAGATAACAGGTTTTAACTAGTAATTTTAGAAGACAATTAAAGATGAATCATCGGGATCTGACCATTTGGCAAAAAGGCATTGTTTTAGTAAAGAGGATCTATGAGCTAACGAGCCAATTTCCTCCATCTGAACAATTCGGATTGACTTCGCAAATGAGAAGATCAGCTGTTTCAATTCCCTCTAACATCGCTGAGGGCTGTGGTCGAAATTCAGATAAAGAACTAATACATTTTTTGTATATCACTTTAGGTTCTGCATCCGAATTAGAAACACAAGTGATTATATCTGTAGAGCTGGACTTTCTCTCTCAAGAGAAAGCAGACCCGATTCAGAATTTGATCAGTGAAATAATCAAGATGGCATCATCCTTAATAAAATCTCTAAAAACTCGTATTGAAATTAATTAATTTACTAATAGAAGTTATAGTATAAAGTTCTTGTAACTCGTAACTCGTAACTTGTAACTTACATAAAAATGGATAAGACAATAAATATAACATTAAAGGTTTGGCGTCAAAGAGGTCCTAAAGAAAAAGGGGCTTTTGAATCATATAAATTGGACGGAATATCGGTAGACACTTCTTTTCTCGAAATGTTAGATATTCAAAACGAAGTACTTATCAACGCCGGAAAAGAGCCAATCGTATTCGACCACGATTGTCGCGAAGGCATCTGCGGTATGTGTAGCTTGTATATCAACGGGCATCCTCACGGACCGGACGAAGATATCACCACATGTCAATTGCACATGCGTAAATTTAAAGATGGTGAGACTATTACAATCGAGCCTTGGCGTTCGGCAGGATTCCCTGTTATCCGTGACTTGATGGTAGATCGTACCGCTTTCGACAAGATAATCCAAGCAGGCGGATACACTTCAATCAATGCAGGTGGAGCACAAGATGCCAATGTAATTCCGATTTCGAAAGAAGATGCAGACGAGGCTATGGACTCGGCATCATGTATCGGTTGCGGAGCTTGTGTAGCAGCTTGTAAAAACGGCTCGGCAATGCTATTTCTTTCGGCTAAGGTAAGTCAGCTTGCTTTGTTGCCTCAAGGACGTGTAGAAGCCGCAAAACGCGCTAAATCGATGGTTGCAAAAATGGATGAATTAGGCTTCGGTAACTGCACAAATACAGGTGCTTGTGAAGTAGAATGTCCTAAAAATATTTCGATCAGTAATATTGCCCGATTGAATCGTGAATTTTTGGTAGCTAAATTCAAAGATTAAGCATCTAAGAGATACACTTTAAAGCAACAAAAAAGCCAAACAATTTAATTGTTTGGCTTTTTTATATGTAAAAAGTTGAAAAAGAGGCTAGCCTCCTTATTTAACCTTGTTTACAATGGCTGTGAATGCTTCAGGATGATTCATTGCTAAGTCAGCTAGAACTTTGCGGTTGATTTCGATTCCTGCTTTGTGAAGAGCACCCATTAAACGAGAGTAAGACATTCCTTCGGCACGTGCAGCACCATTGATACGTTGTATCCAAAGTGCACGGAAGTTACGTTTTTTAGCACGACGGTCGCGGAACGCATAAGTTAGACCTTTTTCCCAAGTATTTTTGGCAACTGTCCAAACATTTTTGCGGGCACCGTAGTAACCTCTTGTTAGTTTTAATACTTTTTTTCTGCGGTTGCGCGAGGCAACATGATTGACTGATCTTGGCATAATGTAAAAATGTTTTGAATGTTAGCGGTTCTTCTTTTATTACAAGAACTCTTTAGATGCGTACATTCGGTTAATAAACCTAATTGAAAATTTGCTTAAAAAACTTCGAAATTATTTCAATCTAAGCATTTGCTTAACATTGTTCTCATCCGACTTGTGAACAAGTGCAGCGTGAGTTAAATTTCTTTTGCTTTTTTTGGTTTTCTTAGTCAAGATGTGACTTTTGAAAGCATGTTTTCTTTTGATTTTTCCTGATCCGGTAAGGCTGAACCTTTTTTTGGCACCGGAATTAGTCTTCATTTTTGGCATCTTATTAAACTTATATTTAATTATTTAAAATAGCACCTATTCACAGGTGTTTTTCTTTGTCCGTTTCTTTAGAGAAGATTTACTCTACTGCGGCTGTATCTTGGGGTTGAGATTCTCCCTCAATTTCTGTCGTAGCTTGCTCCTCTGCTTTAGGCTTCGCCTCTTTCGCTTTATGTGGCTTTTCTTCGGCAGGTTTTGGTTTTGGCTGCACTTTTTTAGGAGATAGCATGATGATCATTTTTTTACCTTCCAATTGAGGCAACTGATCTACTTTTGCATAATCTTCTAATTCTGTGGCAAAACGCAATAGCAAAACTTCTCCCTGTTCTTTAAATAAGATCGAACGACCTTTAAAGAATACATAAGATTTTACTTTGCAACCTTCTTCCAAGAAAGCTTTGGCGTGTTTCAATTTGAAGTTGAAATCATGGTCATCGGTTTGAGGACCAAAACGAATTTCTTTTACCACCACCTTAACTGTCTTAGCTTTTTGCTCTTTCAGTTTTTTCTTTTGTTGGTATAAAAATTTCTGATAATCAGTGATACGACAAACAGGAGGATCGGCACTTGGAGAGATTTCGACTAAGTCTAAGCCCTTTTCATCAGCTATTTTTAAAGCATCGTATGTTGAGTAAACTCCTTGCTCAATGTTTTCTCCAACTAGACGAACTTGAGGCACACGAATTTTCTCATTAATTCTGTGAAGTTCTTCTTTTTTGTTGTTATTTATTCTGTTGTTCCTCATTAAAAAAGATTATTTCCTTTCTGTTTTATTGTTTTTTTATGCGACTGATTACTTGTTTATTTATAATGAACAGTGGATCAACGATTCCAAGCGTTCATCATTTTTTCAACTTCTTCATTAATTTGATCGGCAAAGGTAGTAAATTTCATCGAACCTTTATCACCTTCACCCTGTTTTCTTACAGAAACTTCTTCACCCTCTGCTTCTTTCTCGCCAACAACGAGCAAATAAGGAATCCTTTTCAATTCGTTATCACGAATTTTGCGACCTATTTTCTCGTTTCTGTCATCCACTTGCGAGCGGATATCTTTACTTTTGAAGTATGCAGATACGCTGTGGGCGTAGTCGTTAAACTTCTCGCTGATTGGTAGGATAACCACCTGATCGGGGGTCAGCCAAAGCGGAAATTTTCCGGCGGTATGCTCTATAAGCACTGCAATGAAACGCTCCATAGAACCAAATGGTGCACGGTGAATCATTACAGGACAGTGTTTTTGATTATCTGCTCCGGTATATTCGAGACCAAAACGTTCGGGTAGATTGTAGTCTACCTGTATTGTTCCCAATTGCCAGCGTCTGCCAAGTGCATCTCTTACCATAAAGTCTAGTTTAGGACCATAAAACGCAGCTTCGCCCAGCTCTACTCTTGCAGGTAAGCCTTTTTCTTCGCAAGCTTCTATGATAGCACGCTCTGCCTTTTCCCAATTTTCTTCTGTTCCGATGTATTTTTCTTTGTTATTAGGATCTCTCAAAGAGATTTGAGCTTCAAAATTCTCGAAATCAAGTGCCTTGAAAATAATAAATATAATATCTACTACTTTTAAAAATTCGGCTTTAAGCTGATCGGGAGTGCAAAAGATGTGTGCATCGTCTTGAGTAAATCCTCTAACACGAGTCAACCCGTGAAGCTCTCCACTTTGTTCGTAGCGATATACAGTACCAAACTCAGCCAAACGAAGAGGTAAATCTTTGTACGAACGAGGTATTATTTTGTATATCTCGCAATGGTGAGGGCAGTTCATCGGTTTTAGCAAAAATTCTTCGCCCTCTTCGGGAGTGTTGATGGGTTGAAAAGAATCTTTGCCGTATTTTGCATAGTGACCCGATGTTACATACAGTTGCTTGCTTCCTATATGTGGAGTCATTACTTGTTGATAATCAAATTTCTTTTGGATTTGTTTTAGGAAATCCTCCAGTTTGAGACGCAATTGTGTTCCGCGAGGCAACCAAAGAGGCAAGCCTTTACCTACATTTTCGGAGAAGCCAAACAACTCTAGTTCTTTTCCTATTTTCCGGTGATCGCGTTTTTTAGCCTCTTCCAATAATACCAGGTATTCGTCCAGCATTTTCTGTTTGGGGAAAGTGATTCCGTACACACGGGTCAATTGCTTTCTCTTTTCGTCGCCACGCCAATATGCACCACCGGCGCTAAGTATTTTTACAGCTTTTATGTAAGACGTGTTTGGCAAGTGAGGTCCACGGCACAGGTCGGTAAACGTTCCTTGCGTATATGTGGTGATGGTACCATCTGCCAAATCGTTGATAAGTTCTACTTTGTATCCTTCGTTACGGTCGCCGAATAGTTGAAGGGCTTCTGCTTTAGATACACTTTTGCGAACTATTTCTTCTTTTTGAGCAATCAACTCTTTCATTTTCTTTTCGATAGCCGCAAATTCTGCATCTTTTACAGAAACATCGCCAAAATCGATATCGTAATAAAAACCGTTCTCTATGGCAGGACCAATTCCAAATTTAGCATGAGGATACAAATCCTGTACAGCTTCTGCCATTAAGTGGGCAGACGAATGCCAAAATGCGTGCTTGCCTTCCGTATCGTCCCATTTCAAAAGACTTACCGTAGAATCTTCTTCTATCGGACGCGTTAAATCCCACGTTTGTCCATTGACGCTCGATGCCAATACATCTTGAGCCAATCTTGAGCTAATACTTTCTGCAATCTGCATAGAAGTTGTTCCTTTGGGAAATTCCCGCACCGAACCATCAGGCAATGTAATTTTAATCATCAGTATACTTGTTTTAGTTATCCCCATACAAGCGGAGACAATGTTTTATGATTTTAACTTGCAAAAATAAGCATTTTATAGATTCTACAACCCGTTATGGCAAAAAATCGTTAGCCCGCAGATTCAAGTTCTAAATGCGACAATTTAATTTATAAAGGAGAAGATAGTCATACTAGAAAAAATATGTATCTTCGGTAATCGAATAGAGAATTATAGGATATTGTAAATTAAGGAAGTAAAAAATGGGATACATTATACCAAAGCTGCCACTAGATACGGATGTGGAAACCAAACGATAGAATTAGTAAAAGGCATTTCTTTATTGATGATACAATACAAGCAAGAAATGCGTCCATTATTAGGAAAAGCCTATAATCACGAATTATTGAACAATCTATTCAATCATCCATATACCAAAATTGAGTTTGTGGTGAGAGACTTAAATGTAACCAGACTAACAGCGAGAGGTTATTTAGAGAAGTTAGGCGAATCGGGTCTTTTGACTAAGATTAAATTAGGTAAATCGAACTATTACCTAAATATGGCTTTAATCAATTTGTTGATGAATAGTAGTG
>JAVBJR010000114.1:0-9255 GCA_031546965.1 Dysgonomonas sp. | reverse complement strand
TTGGTAACTATTCCTTTTAGTAATAAATCCTTTAGACTTAAATCCTGTTAGAAATTATTCTTTTTAGTAACTATTCCGGCGTTCCGTAACAACCATGTCATATTTGGCATAGCAAACGGCACTGAATATGCATTCACAACATGCCGAACCTGTACATTGGGCTTACCTGCATGGGTTGGGATATTAATGCTACACTATTTCAACAATTCATTAATTCGTGGAATATTTAAAAATTGACAAAACTTAGTAATTACGCTAAACTCTTTGTGCTCTTTAACTTTGTAATTAACACTAGAGTCCTAAAGTTAGCAGTTGCAAAGATAGACATTGCGTGACCTTGACAAACTTCATCAAGGTCACTAAAATGTGGGTTTCTAGATTCTTCACGACATCAACACCCACATATAACAAGAACTTAATTTTCACCCAAGCCTGTCGAATATAAAGACAGGCCGCAGTTCAATAAATTATGATGCATAACTTTGGCATTTTTTTCTAGGATTTTCACGAAAAACACCCTCTTCAAATTTTCTGGTAATGTTTGCCAACACTTGAAGTTATTTATGGTGCAAATCTGGAACGAAAAAAAAAGGTCCCACACGCCATTTTACAGAGGACCCCAAAAAGTACAATTGGGGTAATTGTGGAAAAAATAATTGCTGAATTTTAAATCTGTTGCCATTTCTGAATTCAGCACACAAAACAGTGTTTGGAGTCATATTTTCACATTGTTAGATTAATTACTGCCTAAGATATCGAGGATTTTTGTTTAGTTTTAACGTGCAGAGAAAAAATTGTTAAAATTTCAAATATTTATAACTCTGTAACGAATCGCGCAATAAAGGTCAGATTTTGGGGAAGTCCTATTATTATCATGCTCTATTCAATAAAAAATCACCAAAGAAATCTGAGAGGGTGTGGTGAACAATGCCATTTATTTTGGTTGATTTGATGTGGAATGACCCGATATGAAATATCAGAGGTTCCAAGGTATGGACTACGTATACACTTCGCTTAATACTTTATGAATGTATGTGGAGGTTTAAAATACCCGTGTTTGTTTATGAAAAACGTGGTGCAGACTTCCAATTTGGACGCTCCTCCCAAAGAACAAGTGTAACCCCATGCAAATTCATAAGAAATTAAAGGTGAACTGACAGGGTAAATTTCTTGCACCCGATTTCTCTGAAAAATTTCCTATGCATTAACAACATGTATTTGAATATGTCCAATTTTGTTCTAATTTTTCCACAAATTCGTTTTTTTTATTAAAATTCGCAAATTTACCCAAAATAAGTCCACAAAAGTCCACACTGTCAAAATTTACACCTGGGACAGTGTGTATAGCCATGGTATAGCATGCCACTTGCACCAAAACGTGATAAAAGCCTATTAGCTGTATACAGGTGGCTTCCCCACTTCATATGCTGGAACAAACTTTCCATATTAGAATTTTTCCCCGCCTAGCCTCTCTGCACAGGTCCAAAAACACGCTAACTTCAATCTATCAAAACATTTTTAATAGATTTTGAAAAAAGAAAAGAAATTGATATCATAGTTATAATTTTAATCATTCGTTTTACAGTCCGAATATCATGGGGTGTTACAAAACCCTGTCAGTTCGCCTTTAATCAAAGTGTACGATCCAGATCTTGCACCATATGACTTTGATGTGTCCAGTCGCAAGAAAAGGACCTTGCTTAGCAGCAATATCAATAAAGGAATAGGACCAAAAATGCGACTGGCAAAGTATCTGCAGTTGGGCGGATTTTTTTAATTTGTCTTAGAAAACTTGTACCAAATTAACACGAGTCTTTAAATAAATTTGATAATTGCATGGGAAACAGCTAAAGGTATGTACTTTGTAAGAAAAATACGGAAAACCTGTAATAGAGCATTACCTTTTGAAAGAAATTCAAGAACAACTAACTTTTTGACTGTGCCTCATAATTCAGAAAGCTGCCTGATCTAGCAGAGTTAAAATGTTAGAACGATAACCTCACAAAAATAGTAGAGGTTCGAATGTTTTGGCACCATTTGAAGGTGCATATAGGTATACATGGCTTCCTATTTGGTTGTACGCTATTATACTACTTTTTTGGAAAGTATGAAGTGTAAAAAGTTATTACTGAAAGTTTAAGACTTTTCAATAACCCTGTATACCCTATTGGAAAGAACAATCACGGCAGTGGGTTATGGAACTGTGGTCCATCATGGAATGTAGCCACAACTTCTCTGGAACAGCAGCCCATGCATGCGCCTTATAACAAGGAATGCTATTCCAGAGAAACAGTGGCTACATTCCTTGATGGGCCACAGTTCCATAACCCACTGCCATGATGGTTATTTCCAATAGGGGAGACCCCGACTATTGATGCGGCAACACTTCTTCTCTCAGAGGGTTGTGGATGAGTGGAATGGGTTGCGAAGTGAGGTGGTGGAGGCGCTTACCGTGGAAAGTTTTAAAACTAAGTTGGACGATTTTTTTAATATTACAAGGAGGGTGTAGGTACTTGACAGGGGCAACTTAGTTCGGCCAAGAACCTGTTGTTGCCTTACATATTGCACTGTATTGTATTGTATCTGAAAGTCAGGCAGCAAGATACTGTACAACTGAAACATCTGTTTACATTATTTTCTCAGATTTTTAATTTTGATACATTTTGATGCACATACGTCAACTCCCCTTATAACGAACTTGAAAATGTCAGCCAATTAGTTTGATATATGCGGAGTTTATAAGTGGAACTAGCACAAATGTTTTTACTCCTGTTTTTTTTTTAAAATAAAGTTGGGATGATACTTTAGACAAATATGATTACATAATCTCCATTAAATAAATGTTGACAACTGTAGTTTTAAAAATTAACAATCATTTTCACATACAGGGTTATTCAAAACTCCTTGGAACCCCTTATATATTCCAATCTGGGTGCAAATTGTGTCGGTTGATAAATGGAACATATTGTACAGGATATGGACAGTGCAATGTTGCAGTTTTTGTCAACCAAAGTAATTTAGAACATGCCGTTCCAATTTCTGAAACCTTTAATTTCGAAAATGGGTACGAATAGTTTCAATTGGGGATGTGTGAAGCATGGCGCACTGGTCATAATAAAAAAATAATAATTTTCAAAATTGGTTCATAACAGACCTAGGAATCAACATCTGAAGTTTGGAATGGTGTCACATGTTTTGCTGGTATACCTCACTGCTCGTCTCATGCAGTGAAGCAAGTGTATCACCACATGGTGTATGGAAGGAAAGCAGCGGTTGTAGGCATATTTGACGATATGCTGAAAAGAAATAACATGTGGAAGGAATGTTAATGCAGTGCAATCATTTGTTAACACAGCAAACAGCTGTCTGCATGGAATTTTGTGAACCAAGGTGAAATGAAATGATAAGAAATGCAGTGACATAAACAATACAATGGCATCTCTGATACCAGCATTACTAAAAGTGTTTGAAATATTCACCATTTACGACTATGCAATGCTGACCTCGATCAACAACATTCCTGGAAAAGTTTTCCAACACTTCGTTGGTAACACTGGCACAGGCACAGTGCCAGTTGAAGATCATCAAGTGATTGGGGTGGCGTTTCATACACTACACACTTCAGGTAACCCCTAAGAAAGGAATCAAGTGGGTATCCTGTGTGATAGTACATTCAGCTGCTGCAGCAGCATTGCGGTTACATTCCCCATACACTATGACCATTTCCCACATCTCAGTGACTGTTTTACTTGACGTTTGCATGTCGGTGACATCATCAACATCTTGACCTTTGTGTAGTTATGCCTTTCCATCTCTCATGCGGTCCAAACTTCAGTTGTTGATTCCTTGGTCTGTTATGAACCAATTTTGAAAATTATTTTTTTATTATGACCAGTGCGCCATGCTTCACATATCCCCAATTGAAACTACATATCCATTTTCGAAATTATAGATATCAGAAATTGGACAGCATGTTCCAAATTACTTTGGTTGAAAAAAACTGCACTATTGCAATGCTCATATCTTTTACATTATGTTCCATATATCAACGGACACAATTTGCACAGATTGAAATATATAAGGGGTTCAAAGGAATTTGAATCGCCCTGTATTTTAACAACACATCCTTGTTAACATTCACATCTCCAATGGTTGGCCACAATCCCCTGCTTCGGCATCCATGTTAATTGCAGACGTTGCACTGAAAACTAACACGAAGTAGCGGTTATGCCTGTCATCCACTTCGCGCTATTTACAAGCGATTTGTGACCCGGTTGCAAGGCACATGCGCAGAGTGATGTCACATTCGCTTCACCTCACTGTCAAAAACTTGCGCGAGCGAATGGCATGCATTCGTTAGCTAAATGTTTTCGCGAGGCGAAAGTATTGCAGCCAATGGCAGAGCAGAGGTCAAATCATGTGATCACCTCTGAATGCCACCACACGTGTTTGATCGCGAGTGAATAGCACCGCCCAGTGTATATTGAATTTACGAAATCGCCAAAGAAAAGAGGTGTCTCTAGGTGGCGCCACCTGCAAATCGCTTACGAATAGTGCGAAGTGGATGACAGGCATTAAACATATGCGCCATTTCTCTATCCTGCCACTCTAACTGCCCTGTGACATCAACTAGGGGCCCTATCTTATCCCGGAATTTGCACTTGAGACATATCAACCTGTAACACGATTTCGTATCCTGTTTTAAATTTTTAGTTACCACCATTTCAACACCTTCCTTGGCTATCCTAATTTCCCTTTTCAACTCTCTGCGCCTCTGTTTATATTCCGCAACAGCTTCCGGTGGACAGTGGTTCTTTAAAGGACATATATCGTGGCATTTTGTACTATTTATAATGATTTCCAAAGCTTATTCTAAAGTTTTACTGTGATATTTGGTATACTTTCCGAAATTATGAGAATTTTCAGAGCAATACTTCACCCGGAAAGAATTCACAAAAATATGTTGAGCGGTGGCATGTTTTGGTGGCACATACGTCACTGGCACCACGCCAACCACACCCTATCGCTGATACGTTTATGACATCATTGTTTGCAGTTAGCCAATGGCGTTCCAATTCGTCGTAGTTCTTCAATTCTCTATCACTCCGTCAATAATTTTTTAAAAACATTCCAAACGAAAGTCATAGTTTTAATTTTCTCTTTCCTTTCAACCGTTTTAAGGGCATGGGACCTTACAAAACCGCGATACATGTAAATTAAATCTCTGAACAACCGTTGCTTTCTGGTAAATTTTGCCCGCACCTTCCCATTAAACTGTTGAGTTTTGGCAAGGAAAAAACGTAAACTGCAGTTGGAAGTGGTGATTTTAATGTGTTAGAGATCGACTTGATCAAAACACACTCGATGAGATACACACTTGTACTCGCTGAAAATCACAGAACAACAGGTCGAAATCCGCAGACACAAGCGCTTTTATACGACAGGTTTCGTATTCGCCCGATAGGTGGCACTATTAAATTACGGCGCTTCGGCTTACAGAGTCTGGCCTAGCGAGGGAGGTTCCCTGTTTGTCAGTATCTTCTAACACCCCCCCCCCTGGTCACGCACTCCTTACAATTTTAAGTTTGCGGCCAGCTTCGCGCTGTCAATCCCTTTTGTTAGACTGTCTGCAAGATTTAGTTCCGTTGGCACATAAGTCAACTTGGCTTTTTCCGCTTTAATCGCTTCTTGAACGAAAATTTTGCGGAGGTCTAAATGTTTTGTACTCTCTGATGCAACATGTTTCTCGGCTAATTTCATAGCCCCCTGGTTGTCAATGTGTATGGTTATTGGTTCGGCGCACCATTGGTCTTGATTGAGTTCGCGCAAGAGATTGTTCAACCATAAGCATTCGCGCATTGCCTCACCAAGAGCGATGAATTCAGTCTCTAGCGTACTTAACGCTACCGTGGGTTGCTTCTTGCTACTCCACGAATCGGTTCCATTGGCGAACAGTGTGACAAATCCGCTGAACGATTTTCTGTCGGTCGTATCCGATGCCCAATCCGCGTCTGTATAGATTTCGATTTGTTTATCGTTCTTCTTGATAATGAGCTTCTTGGTCTTGGTACCTTGCAGGTAGGTAGCGTAGCACTCATTTTGCCGCATTCCAATGTCGCTCAGCTGGGCTGCTACAGAATTGGCTTTAGTAAGTAGCACAGAACGCCAGGTCGGGACGGGTTCAGGTAGCCAAGTAGAGTAAACTGCCTCGACGCTTCTTTCGGTGGCAGTTCTTCGTTCTCCGCTGTTTTCGCCAGTTTCGCGTTAAGAGCCAACGGAGTTTTCACCGGTTTACATTCTTCCATTCGGAATTCTTTTAATATCTCCATGATATACGCTTCTTGGTTGAGTTCGATGCTGTCATCTAGTCTGTTCACTCTGATTGACTGCACATACTTGACTTTGACTAAGTCGCGGGTTTCGAACGGTTCAGCCAGCAATATCTTCACTCGATCGATATCTTTTCATTTTCTGTAGATGAGATTGTCATCCACATAAAGGGTTACGATGGTTTTCTTCGAATTGTCGTAATACACGCATGGGTCTACCTTGCTGCGGGTGAAACCCATCTTTAGTAGAAAAATGTTAATCCGTTTGTTCCACTCTCTTCCAGACTGTGGTAGCCTGTAGATGCATTTTTTCAATTCGCATACGCAGTCCTGTGTCTCGTTGCCTTGATTATCGTATCCTGCGGGAATCTCCATGAAGATTTTCTTGTCTATCGGCGCGGCAAGATACGCAGCCACAACGTCGATGTGATCAATTTCCCAGTCGTTCTGGACGGCGAGGGCCATTAATACTCACGAGCTTTTCATCTTGACCACTGGGCTATACGTAAGATCAAAGTCGATCCCCGGTCTAGGCTGGTTACCCAAAGCGACAAGACTTGCTTTGTGTCTAACCACTTCGCCCTTCTCGTTCAATTTTGTCTTGAAAATCCACTTGGATTTGATTACTTTCATTCCCTTTTGGCGTTTTACTAGCGTCCCAACTTTGTTGCGATCGAGATTGTCTAGCTCTTCTTTTACGCTAATCTTCCATTTTTCACAATCTTTGGAATTCATGGCTTCGGATAGCGTTCTCGGGTCTTTTTCTCGATTCTGGTGTGTGTGTGTGTGTGTGTAGCGAGGTGGACATCACCTTCGTCTGACAAGTCGTAATCACGTAACCATCTCAGTCGTTTCACAGTTCTTCCTGCTCTAGTAGTGATTATCCTCCTAGCTTTCACCATTCTCGCTGGACGTGGCCGGTTTGTTGCCGGTCTTGCGGGTTGTGCAGCCACTGGTTCATTCCCCAATCCTTCAGTGATCTCGTCCTCACTTGGTTCGTTCACACTGACAGTTATAACTCCGCTTTTCTTCTGCTTTGTGTCCAGCGCGGGGTATTGGTTTTCGTCGAATATTACGTTTCTGCAAAAGGACGATCGTTTCCTTGTCTTCGTCGTATATTCGGTAGGCTTTTGATTCGGGAGAGTATCCCACTATTATTCCTCTTGATCCTCGTAGCTCGAACTTGCCTTTGGTTGCTTTCAATTTATGCCATACGCGGCATCCAAAGGTTCTCAGATGTTCGTGGCTCGGTGGCTTTCCGAACCATTGGGTATACGGGAGTTCACCTTCATTAGCCGAGGTAAGTGGCGCACCATATTGCTTCATTCCAAAATGAAGTTGGCAATCCAATTTGCAATAAGAGGCATCTTGCTGTCTCACCCAAAGTCCGGTTGCGCCTTTCGGCTACGCCATTTTGCTGAGGAGTAACCGGTATGGTGAGTTGTCGTGCTGCACCCTGTTTGAGTAGATATCCGTCAAATTCTGCGGACATGTATTCACCGCCCCTGTCGGTCCTGAGCGCTTTTATCTTCGTAGCGTGTAGATTCTCCACGTATCCTTTGTATTCTTTGAACTTCGCGAATGTTTCGCGAATGTTTCGCTTATTGTTCGCAGTAAATAGGTGAGGCCGAACCTGGAGAAGTCGTCAATATTTCACATGGAGTATTTTCACATCCATCCTTTCTTAGGTTCAATGTGGTGAGTACTTTCGCTTTGCTCAAGTGTCCAAGGCGCTGGTGCCATAAATCCACGTCTGATTTCTTCGCCAGAAGTGCGCTGCCGATGCAATCACCTTTCTTAGCTTCTCACAGACAGAGTAAATTACCAGAACGTCGAACGATGCTAGTTAGCCTTCCGCGCAAATTGAAGATGTTTGCTTCGTCGCGAGTTATCTCGATTCGATATCCCTTTTCAACGATCTTCATTGCGGACACGAGGTTTCCGGCTACTTCAGGTACGTGTAAAGCTTCTGTCAGGATAACTTCTTGCCCTCCGCATTCTGCTGACAGTCTCAGACGTATTTGTCCTATTCCTATGACTTTAAGCATTTTTCCGTTGGCAACCTGAATATTGTTGACTCTTTTCCTGTACGTCAGGAACTTTTGCCTGTCGCTTGACATGTTGTCCGTCGCTCCGGTATCTAAGATCCAGTCGCTGGTAGGTCTTGGATTTCGTTTAGTGACGTAGTGCGCTGAATGAGCTGACCATGCTGCTTTAGGATCCTGCGTAATCGGTGCCTTCTGTGTTGGTTTCTCGTATGCGTTAGGGACATCATCACCATATTTTGGGCATTCGCGGCCGATGTGTCCATATTCATGACATCTGAAACACTTGATGTTTTGTGGTCTGCTTACTTGTCGGTCAGTATTACGCGATCGACCACGTCCTCTAGTCATTTGACTAGCAGTTGACGGGGTTTGTGAAGCCGAGGTTGTATTAGGCGAGCGTGCCTCGATTTCCTCTTCGGGTCTTGGTCGTCGTCTAACCTGTTGGCTTCTACGTGGATTACGAGCAAGATATGCGCGACTTTCTTCTTCGATGTCTTCCGTAGCGTTCATCTTTACTTCTTCCTCCAAAATAATTCTCTTGAATCACTGAAGATCAAACCCTTCTTCATCGACTTTGGTCATTCGATTCAAGTCATTGTAGCTTACAGGGAGACCCATAAGTATGTGAATCGCGGCTTGCTGATCACTCAGTTTAATCCCTGATCCACATACAGTAAAACCTGCCAATAAGACTTCTGTGTATTAAGACCACCTGAGTCATAAGACCACATTTTGACTTCACCGATTTTTGTCTATGAGGACTCTGTGTTAACAGCCCTGCTATTAAGACCACTGTGTATTACGACCACCTCAACCCAAAGACCAACCATTTCTCAACCCAAACAAGGTTTTTCACCTATGATTAAGACCATCTGTGG
>JAVBJR010000521.1:0-2937 GCA_031546965.1 Dysgonomonas sp. | reverse complement strand
AAGACTTTCCATGATCGTTTCCCCAATGCCCCCGGTTCTGCGTCGGGACCCGGCCGGCGGCGACGGCGAGGAGGAAGGAATAGTGTCACAAACCGAAGGTCGATTTGCAACACAAGTAGCACTGGCCTGAGGTCAACGTTCAGGGTCAACTTCCAGGACTCCACATGCCTCCCTTCTCAGAAACCAGTTCCTGGTTCCTATAAAAACAGCACGTCCTCTCCAGCAGTTGTCACTTGTACTAAGGACACTGCTGGTGATACTTCTAGTTCCTGCTCGCTTCTACAAGTCTCCTCATACCCAGGTACCCATATGGACACTGCTGGTGATACTTCTAGTTCCTGCTCGCTTCTACAAGTCCCCTCATACCCAGGTACCCATAAGGACACTGCTGGTGATACTTCTAGTTCCTGCTCACTTCTACAAGTCTCCTCATACCCAGGTACCCATAAGGACACTGCTGGGGATAGTTTCTGCTCTCGTCTACGAGTCTCCGCCTACCCAGTCTCCTGGAGCCCAGTTCCTGCCTCCATCTAGTCTCCTCGAACCCAGTCCCTGCTCTCGTACAAACCATCACGTCCGATCGACCTTATCCGCGAATTGTCCTAGGACAAGGTACTGACACTGTCCCACTTATAGTGATGTCTAAGCGCACACGTTGTTGAGATCCAAAGACATATGCCACATGTTTTTTTACAACTATTTCACATTTGGTACACTGCTTGGTTGGGGACATGAGGCAAACGAAGCAAAATGAAAACAGGTGTACCAGGGCAGATTTAAAGACCAGGAATATAGGGTAGTTTTTATTCTCAGTTGTTGAAGACCTGGAAATAAATACAATTACACATACCATACTGCTTAGTCACCATTTTGTATATTATATGCAACTTACACAACAACTTGAGAACAGCACTCGCTGTCAATGTCACTCAGATGTTCACTTTGGTGAAAGGAACTGGCAAGCAAATCTGATGATTCATTCATTGATTGCATCTTCCAATTCACTAAAGCTGGTATCCTGCATGCTAACTTGTTTTTGTTTGTAAGGAGTGGATGTCAACTGAATTTCAGCCTCTTTCTGTCTACGTCATAGCTCAGATTTCTTAACATATCTAAGCCAATATTCTTCGCATTACGAAACGGAAGTGGCAAACAGTTTCTTTTTACTTCATCTTCATGTTTATTGAAAAAAATTGGTAGACCAAAAACCAGTTCAGTTCTCCTTTAACTACTTTAGAAAAATCGGAAAATGGAGCTGTCCCGAAATGCTCTACAGTTGATTAGTGAAAAAATGCGTCAAATCATGAATTCATACGAGAAGAAAGCAAAATTGGAGACATTGAAGTAAATGCTTGTTTATAACAGAATTGTGTGTTTGTAGTTTGTCTTCACAATTACACATCATGACGCACATGGCATTTCCTTAAAATGTTTCATAAACAATAATTTACAAGTTTGATTTGTTATGTGTGCTATAGTTTTGGTTGCTAGTAATAATTAAACTCACATTACTCTAATGCTTATATTCAGTTTGTACAATTGAATTGATGTGCAATTACTGCAACAACGCAAACGTGCATTTTCAAAGATTTTGTATTTAGTTTCAAGGTTAAAAGAACCAAACCTATATAATCAGTCTATAATTAAAAAAAATAACCTTTACAAAGTTATACAGCGTGGATAAAAAGTCCTATTTAGTCATTTTTAGCGTGCAAACGGGGCCAGATATTGGAATTCTGCTAATGGGAGCAAATAGGAAGTGGCCATGGCGCTTTCGAATGGCACTCAAATTCTTGACGTTTGACCTTTCCTTGAAGGTCATCGCGTCTCTAACTTTTAAACCGCTCCAGTTATAGACAAGTTTCCAAATACAAAGTGAAAGAGCACATTTAATTCATAACGAAAATGATTTTTTCAATATTTTTGGAGTCTCAGGGAAATGGGAAAATAAATAAATATTATTCAACATTATACATAAAAAATACATATTAACAGTTGTGCACAATTGGCAGAAAACTTTTGCACCAAATTGAATCAATTTTGCACATAAACTTTGCATAATTGCGTACAAAAGGATTCAATTTGATGAAAAAACATTTTGTGAATTGTGCAAAACTTACATATGAAAGTGTTCCTTGACCCTATTTGCTGTATAAAGTAAAATACTTGGCGTTTGACAATTTAAATTAGGTGAAACTTGCATTAAACATGATCAAAACAATGGTGGCAACATGAAGTGGCACTGAAGTTATTATTCTTAGGGTCAAAAGAACTTTTAAATTGCAGTTAATATTTAAAAAATAATAGTTCATGAAGCATGTTCAACGTCTTCGTTAATAATATTAATTTGACGTTTCAACGCATTTTTATTATAAATTAAAACGGCGGACAATAAATTCAAGATAAGTCTTGTATATGTACTTGGATTTTGGCTAAAGGATCCTTGAAGTGCTTTCCGTTTTGGGCAAACAATTTTGCTCTAAGTTAATTAAAACCTAACTGAATTGCAGTGAAATCATGGATCAAAACTTGTTTGCATGTGGGAAGAATTTTGCAATATAAATTCAAACGTTTTGCACAGCGTTTTTAATCCACAAATAATTAATTTCCAATTTCACTGGGACTCCTAAAATATTGAAAAAATCATTTTCGTTATGAAATAAATGTGCTCTTTCACTTTGTAATTGGAAATTTGTCTCTAACTAGAGCGGTTTAAAAGTTAAAGACGCGATGACCTTCAAGGAAAGGTCAAAGGTCAAGAATTCGGATGCCATTTGAAAGCACCAAGTCCACTTTTTATTTGCTCCCATTAGCAGAATTCGAATATCTGGCCCCGTTTGCACGCTAAAAATGACTGAATAGGACTTTTTATCCATACTGTACCTATAATTAAAATTACGTTTTTCATTTTTTTTTCTATGGGACCCCTGTATATAT
>JAVBJR010000609.1:0-3140 GCA_031546965.1 Dysgonomonas sp. | reverse complement strand
TTGGTAAGGTCCATCAACAGTAAAATTAAAGGATTAACTTGTATAAAATTTACTAACAAAGGAGAGAGGGGGACAGCCAGGATACCTTGGCTCCGCCCCTGGGACCAAGGGGTGAAATAGAACCGCTGCTAGGAGTATACCTCTTGGCTCATAGCACATGCAAAATGAAAGTACAAACTTAATGTTCACGATTTTTTCAGATTACTAAAATGGTATCTCTTGCACCAGGCGCATTATTTGACAGCACTCCATTCCGCAAAAAGAGAATTTTACAACTTACCAATCATATAGGGGTAAATGGGAAACTGTGCTAGTATGAAATGCATGACACAGGACACTAATTAACTGAAAATTATTTCAGCCTAGGACTATTCCAGATCCTGGCCTATATTTCGAGGCTTTGCAACAATCTAATATAATAAAGCTTTTGGTAGATTTATTTTGCAACGATCCTTCCCTTTCACAAGTAATTTGTGAAAGTTTTCTTCAAATTGTCGTAGGCTTTGTTCCTGACCATGCACAGTTGAATAGAGTAAGTATATTTGCACGCAGTGTGACAGAAATATAATTACAGTATTGTAGACATTCTCATATTTATCATTTACAGAGTCGTTTAGGTGTTTATCTCAAACATACCCCTGCAGGAACCTCAAGCAAAACTTTGTACCACGCTGTACAGGTGATATTTTTTTATTTCATTTGCTATTTTATAAAATGAATCCGCGTTTTGTCAGTTTTGAGAAAAACGCTAAAAACAGAATGCCTCCAATTTGGAAATACGTACATCCAAGAATAAGGAATAGCTCAATATTTTTAAAACACTGTAAAAATGTAATCATACAGTATGAAAATGATTCAGAATTTAAATGTTCCACACTCGATTGGGTGACACAATTTGTTCCCATGCATGATTTTCACAATCCTGAATTGCTTTTTCAAATCAGTTGTTTCTAGTTACAAATATTGTGTTAGTTTTTAAATCGGAATTAACACTTGACCACGAATGCCAAACAAAATTGCTATCTGGCAGCATATTCGAACTGGTGGTGACGTCACACTCAATAATATGTATTGTTAAACAAATGTCTTCTTTGTTCATTCTATAGATTTTTACTGCAAATGGGATTTTCAGCGCATATGACTATGGGCCATTTAAAAACTACAAAATATATAATCAGGTTATAACAGTTTAGATTGATAATAATGAATGTGTTGCACGGTTACATTATAAATGAATTTTCTTTCGATGTACAGTACCAACCTCCTGTTTACGACTTAGGAAGGGTAACAGTACCTATTGCACTATTCTGGGGCCTAAACGATAGAATAACACCTGCGCCAGATGTCGCCCTTACAGCAAAAGCTTTACCCAATGTGGTCCTTAACTATAAGATTTCAAATGTCCTGTGGCATCACTTGGATTTTATATGGGCTATTGAATCTGAACGTTACCTAAATACAAAAGTTGTTGAATTTCTAATCTCAGGTTAGTTTCACTTGAATTGACCTATAAAACATTTGCTGAATGAACGTGGAATAAATTTATCGTACAGAAAATGATATGTGATCGACTTGGCAGTGCTCAAATTGTTTTATTTCATTTTAAGGAAATTGTAGAGTGAAAGATAAATCGATTTTATGCAGGCCATTTGCAATGTTTACATAATACCAAAACATAATTGGCAAACACCTATATGTTAAGATTGATACGTACATGTTTACTGGTTCATTTAAATTCAATATCTATATTGAATAGCAATATCGATCGATTGCTAAACTATTTTCTCCTCAATTGTATACAAGCTATAGCTTGTGAGTCAGGTGTATGTTAGCTTCTAATTTTTAATTGTTAACAAGTTGCCAAAAACAGGTCCACAAGAGATTTATCAACTTGCGAACGTTCGGAAATAGTTTTCGCAAATCGGACTTTGAGGATATCCGTATTTTTCAATTAACAACACGTCTAACATGCATTTTAAACTATTATTAAAAATTATTTTGAAAGTATTTGTTGGCTCTAGGAAAAATTACTGCGCAGCGGATAAAGTTCTTTCATGTTTGACGTCGGTTGAACTGTTCACAGCACAGAGAACAAACACATTTTTACCGTTTTCCAAAACTGCTTATTGGACGATACACAATAAAAGGTCGTGAATGGTGTTTGTTTGTTCGTTTGTTTGCAGTAACGTTCAGCTCAATTTTACACAACTTTTACACATCCTAGCTCGAGCTGAAATTTGGTATACAAATCAGGTCTTGCATTGTATTTTCGTTTATCAATAGTTTTTTTCTCAGCTAGGTTACGACTTAGAATCGCGAGATTTCACTCGCACAAACCAAAGTTGGGGTAGCTTTATGGGTTGTTTTCACTGCACAGCCCATGCGGCAGTGACGGCGCTTGTAGCAACGGACTTTCAAAAACTCAAATTCATAATTTACGCTCGTGTCGATTAATAAACTAAGTACAACTTATTTTTTTTTCACGGCTTGTCAACATTTTTAAACAAAGTGTAATATGCATGTTAACAGTTTTGTTACTTAACACCAAAATAGAACATTTTTTTTCAGCACAGTTCGAAATAATTCGCTTCCAAAAATGAAAACAAGCTACAGAAAAATAATAGATTTTACCGTGGAATGATCAAATCAAACGGGACGAAATTCTGATACGCGAATTGTAAGTTTCATGTACAAATACGGCACGGTAGCGGTCTCGTGACGGTTACGACGCCGTGGGACCGCTACCCATCAGCATGTGTTACCGGTAGTGGAGCGGTCCCGCGGCGTCGTAACTGTCGCGATACCGCTACCGTGCCGTACACAATTAGAATGTATTTGTACATGAAACTTACGATCCGCGCATCGGAATTTCGTCCCGTTTGATTTGATCTATCCACGGTAAAATCTATTTTTTTCTGTACCTTGTTTTCATTTTTAGAAGCGATATTTCGGCCATTTGGACTGTTGGCATGCTTCGCTCTACACGAAAATTGGCCAACTTGTGGCAACCCTAGTGGGTTGGCCACATATGTGTCACAATAAACCGATTAATGTAACACTTTACTCACGACTGTGGTGAACTCGGATTTATTCAAGTCGAGGAGAACTTCCTCAATCAACAAGAACGGCCGCTGGGTTTC
>JAVBJR010000409.1:0-2542 GCA_031546965.1 Dysgonomonas sp. | reverse complement strand
TAGTTAAGTGTGAATATCTTGACTCGTTCTTTGAATACGATTTTTCCGCTTTCAAGGTATTTTAACGTTCTTCGAATCGGTGCCGATCCTTTCATGAACGGCATTTTCACGCTTCGAGGATATCTTCACATCGCTTCCGCCAGGTGGCGTTGCTGTGACATGAGTCGTGAGTCGAAAGCCGCCAAATTTGAATTTATTGGCTGTGTCGAACATCGCGGTCATCTCATCCAGTAATAAGTCAATTCGCTTGGTAAGTACGATTCATTACATTTTTATTATCACTTGAATTCGTAAATAAAATTATAAATTGTGTATAAATTATGTATAACATAATGTGCAAGGGGCGTGGCCAGCATGGTCACGCGATGCAGTCCGCCATTTTGTAGGTCATTGTTGCGCATTGCTCATTGCGCATGCCTACCCTGCCATACAAGTGCAGTGAGCTGCAATAATTTCACCGTCCTCTTCACTTCCTACCCAAGGATTCAATGGTTTCTCCGACATCCTCTGTGAATGCCTGACTTTTCCTTTAATTAAGAATCTTGATTTGCCATCACAATTGCATTCCTTTAATTTCATTTCCTGGATCCATCCAGAATGTAAGAAATTTGATCCCGAACTTAAGCTTTTCAAAGCCTGTCAACACATATTAATACATAAATTATAGTCACTTCATATACCTCACAGTAATGTTAGTATAGCAGTATGTTTACTATACTTGCCCTAATAATTAAACATCATGGAATGTTAAATTTTATCTTCATTTAAATACTGATATATATGAATTAAATTTCCAGTGCTTTTTCAATTTCATTTTAGTATATCATCAAGATATCATTTAATATTGACTTTAATATTTTATAGTATTTTAGGAGTTTTTTTAAACTTCTGTATTTTTTAGTTACCAATTTTGTTGAAATTTAAAGCAAAAAGTTTTATCCGGAATTCCATAACTTTTAATAAATATTTGTGTTTAAACACATACCTGAACTTTCTGTTTAGTTGCTGTACTAGCTGTAAGCAGCAGGTAGGATGACATGTGGAACCAGGTAATAGCTGGAATTTTTGTTGGTTCTGTTGAAAAATCTTCATCTCGCATCATGTATGGATCTTCAGTGAGACCTATAGCTTTCATTTTTTCGAAGTAGCGTTGTTTAGCAACAATCGGTAAACTGCTAACGTAGCTCGAAACCGTGCTTTGGCAGCCGGCCGCCATGATGAACAACGATGATGACCTACAAAATGGCGGAAGCGCGGTGATGACGTCACCAAGCCCCGCCCTTGCATTTTATGTATTACAATATATTCATTAGAATTTTTCCAATATATTGCAAAGAAGTCAGAATCAGTTTTAGGTTTTCATAGTGTAATTCGCCACGTTGGGCTGTTGAGAGAAGGGCAGTATATTTTGGCCTTTGTTTTTCTAAGATGAAACGCAGATCTCTCGGAGAAGTGTCCACTCGGCAATTGAGGAGGAGGGTGAAATACGCTGTTCAATCCGATATTAATGAAGTATATCAAAGAATTTGTGCAAACAGATTGGCAAATATACCACCGAATATTCCAGGTACATTTCCAATTGTAGGGCTCTACCATATAAACAATGTTTCCATAAAAGGGGGTTGGGTCTGAAACAGGACACATCATCATAGGGTGCGACACCAGAAGGGATTAATATACACGGTGAACAAAAACTATATAATTTCTCGAAATATCTTGAAATTTGCAACACTTATCGGTGGAAATTTAATTGTTTTGCTGTCACCATGGATAAGTATTTCAGTGGTAGATTGTGATTGTAAACATGTGATTGTAAACGTGTTTGCGCCAAAAGCTCAGAATAGTGTTTGCAACACATCCTAGATTGGAACTATACGTGTCTTCACATCTCGTGCAGTTAGACATTTAATGACCTTGACTACACACATCTAGGTCACATATCACGTCCCCGGGTGGGTATCGATTACTAAGCACTATTAAGATCATTACTTTTGCAGTTTTTTTCCAAACCGGCATATTGTGATAGCTAAGTTAGTATCACAATATGCGATTTCAAATTTTTGCCACACTTATTACAATTGTGGTAAGTGTGGCATAAATTTGAAATTTGAGTCTGGTATTTAATTGAGTGGCAATATGGCAATATGCATGATAAAAGACAGTTGATAAAGCACCCACAGTATTTACTGGAACATTACCATAGAGTTATATACAGTATATCGTCGCCTCTCTTCGGTGCTGCATAGGAAGCTTGCATGGTGACGCACAAGGCGCCATCTTGTACAGGTGCACTTGCCACTTGCCTGCGTTGAATCGCATAGTAAACTGGAACGTTTGGATTTATTTTAGCATTGTAAAGTAAAATACCGCTTTATAAACTTGCACGTACATTAAAGGAAAGTTAAAATAAACTCCTTTTAAATATACTTGTCCTCAAATTGCGTTAAAATAATATAAATAATAATGTAAATAATTTAAATTGTGTTTATATAAATTTATTTACATTGCTTAAAGGAGAACTGACAGGGTATTTTTCGTAATT
>JAVBJR010000717.1:0-2687 GCA_031546965.1 Dysgonomonas sp. | reverse complement strand
TTCCTTCTACTTGGTAGGGATACAATTTGGCCGCAGAAGAAGAGGAATTGGACGGAAACGAGTTTAAAATCAACCCAATTGGGTCTGAACAACTACGACACGCCTCAAATGGTGCCGATCGAACGTATCAACGAACGGCTGATCCGTCGGTTGCGACCTCTCCCCTGCCAAAATTTGAATGTACAATTCGCAGCCAATCAAAATGCTGCCATGCATGGGCTAAATCGAACGAAAATCGCCCACATTTTGCAATTTTGATTTTATTGCCAGAAAACTAACAACAATTAGAAACAGGTTTAAAGTTCAATGTTATATAACTTTTCAAGACGAACAACATCTTTTTTTCCATTTTAGAGTGGACTGTCCCTTTAATACAGTTTTAATGCTAACAAAAAACTGCCATATCTATGCAGGATACTGCATACATATTTCTGCAGGATATATACAGCATAGGTCTCCAGTAGCAATTTACCTTGCCTAAACTAATCCTGCATAATTGTGTATATAGCATCCGGCCTGCATACTTTATTGTGCAGGATATGTTGTAATGGCCCAAAATGGCCTTACTTGTATTTTATATATTATTAAGAATATTGAGGAGAGAAAACGTTATTTAAAGCTGAAATACATAGGGCAAAATAATATTAATTGGATAAGGGAAAATATTCGTGGGAATACAAAAATATTCCAGCCGATGTAAAGGATTAGTGTGGCAAGAAATATTCTCATTGATTTTATATGTCCTAAGGGGAATTCCTTTGGGGATTAAGTTTTGGCATGGGCTTGGAATATTTCCATTGGTCATGGGGATTTCAAACCCAGACAGGGTGGGACTTAAAGCTCTGTTAACCAATAGAATTGAGTTTCGGTCTCGTTCGAAATACGTTCGAAATACGTTGTGATTGCCACTCTATAAAAAGGGTGAACTTGTAATAATCGCTCTCTTTTACGGCGGCCTGCGGTTTTGGATGGGAAGAAGTTGTGGGTGATTTAGGAGAGTTACATTTGCGAGCGGTCCTCTTATTTACCAGGACCGGGTGTGTGGTGGGTTCGTATTCCTTTCGTGATAAAGGTATTGTGTTTAAGGAGTTGACTTGTTACTGTGATTATTGTTTTATTCCCTTGAGTAGAGATTGCTAAAAGTGTGCCTGGTCGAACGGGAATGGTAATTGTACTGAGTTGATTGCTGGTCGTGTTTATTAAACTATCTTTATCTTTTATTCTTTCTTTATCTTCTAATTCTTCTTTAAATACTCAGCTCCATAGCAGCGCCGAGTATTGTGGCAGTTTCGACCGCTACAATGTCGTGCAGGACATTTTCGACTTTCCTGCAGGAATGTGCATGTAATTTCTGATGCATGGTGTGCACTTTAACAAACATATGCCGTGCCATGTTACTAACATGCCGCGTCAAGCTAACAACATGCCGTGTCAAGCTAACAACATGCCGCGTCAAGCTAACAACATGCCGTGTCAAGCTAACAACATGCCGCGTAAAGTTAATAACATGACGCACCACGTTAATAACATGATGCGCTATGATTGTAATGCGGTGCGTAATATGAAAATCATGACGCGTCACATCACTATACCTATAATAATTTCGGGCCGTAGGTAGGTACAAAAAGGCTGCAGGAGCGAATGATAAAGGAGCATGGGCGTGGCCGCGTCTTATTTGTCGCTTTGGGGTGGGTGAAATAAGACGGCCACGCCCATGCTTCGTTATCATTCGCTCCTGCAGCCTCTTTTTTTTACCTACCTACGGCCCGAAATTAGTATAGCACGGTATATTTCTAAACGCCCACATCACTTGCAATTGGTGGAATTTCAAATCCTGAGACTGCTATTGGTTTATTTGTAATTGTATTTTGCGGCTTTTTCGGCGGTTTTGGGCCAAGACCAAAAAGGTTACCGCGCGATTTGCCAATATTTTCGTTCGATTCTTAGTTTGGTTGTATGAAATTAATTAACTAGTGCAATTAAATTAATTATTTACATATATGTCAATAATTAAATTGCATGCACTATATACTATATACGTATATACAGGAACCATATTAACTTCAGATTATTTTGCAATGTTTAGTGCCATGAAACAGTTCTTTTCATTTGTGGTTTAAACATAAATTTATTGCCGATCGAACTACACATAAAAACACTGAAATAAAAATTTAAAAAAAAGTATTTTCAATGAAAATTCTGGGAATCTTTTGAGAAATCCGGATATCTTCAGAGAAATCCAGAAATCTTTGTGAAATCCAGAAATCTTTAGAGAAATCTGGAAATTAATCATCCAGAAATCCCATAGAAATCCTGCAGAAATCCGGGAAATCTTTACGGGATTTCAGAAATCTTGAAATCTCGTACGCAATTTTTGCCCATGTTGGACCCCTCGGTTCCATGCAAGTCGGAAATACTTCATTTTCAGGGAGCTGGCAACACGAGTTGGGCAAAATCGTCCAATCGCGTTCGAGGAGACCTACGGCCGCAATGATACAATTTCTGCGCGATTTGCTGTATGTGCGTCAGCTTATTTAGTAATTTTACTTGTAGCATTGTAATGGAGTAATTATGAGTTGATACAATGTAGATTTGAAAATAATTCCACAAACTCATAAATTTGAAGGTCTTATTTAATGGACCAACATGTTTCGACACATGCGTGTCATCATCAGGGTCAAACGTAT
>JAVBJR010000437.1:0-9115 GCA_031546965.1 Dysgonomonas sp. | reverse complement strand
TGGCCGCGTTTAGCCTGCACTTGGGTGATTACGAGCACTCGAGGAGATGACGTCATGGGTGTGCAGGCTAAACGCGGCCACCCCTTTAGATGGACTAGTCTGTCCCCTTGTCCCTCGTTATCCCCGACCTTGGAATTGCTTCTCTTGGCGGCAGTACAGTAGTCACGCACAAGGGAGCATTTAAGTGTAACCGGTTGCAGCTCGGAATCTCAAGTACCCCAAGCATATTTCAGCGATTTTTAGGAGTGTTGTGTAACATTCCAGGAGTTCGCTATTACTTTGCTGATCTGATAAGAGGCCAAACGATGGAGCAACTGGTTCAAATATTTCGACTGGTCCTAGAGATGTTTTGGAAGCTCGGAATCCGTATTCAGCGACAGAAGTGTATCATTGTTGCTTCAAGCATTACATATTAGGGCTATTCATAAAAATGGTATTTGGCCTGCAGTTCAGAAGGTTAAAGCCATTCATGAAGCTCCTGAACCAAGGAACAGTGAAGAGTTGCAAGCTTTCCTTGGACTATTAAATTTCTAACTCATTTTCTTGCGTGACAAGGCAACGGTTGCCGAACCCTGGCACCGGTTGTCACATAAGGGTGAGAAATGGATGTGGGCACAAACAAGGAAGACCCTTTCAGCAAGTGAAGGGATTTCTGTCCGAAGAAATCTGGTTGGCTCAAATTTGATCTGAAGTTACCCATTGTTCTTACATGTGAAACTGCCGCGTATAGTGTTGGGGCCGTCCTGGGGCACATCTTACCTGGAGGAGAGGAGGTTCCCATTGCTTACCATTTGCGTACCATGAGTGAAACTGAATGGAACTATGTACAGTTTGATAGAACATCATTGGCCATTAACAGTGGAGTGCCTAAATTTCACAATTACCTATACGGACAGTCATTAGAAATGTGTACAAATCATAAGCCATTGCTTGGAATGTTGGCACCTGATCGTTTAACTCCTGCAATAATTTCTCCTCGGTTGTTGCGATGTGCTTAACTCATGAAGGCATACAATTACAAGTTAACATATATGCCAGGAAAGCAAATCCCACATGCAGATGGGTTAAGTCATATGCCTGTTGCTGTTCTGGAGAAGAAGATTCCTGACCCTCGTGATATTCTCTTTTTGGAGTCATTAGATGCCCCTCTATTAACGGTACAGACGATTGCACAGTTGTCGAGCAAAAATTCAGTATTGTGTCAAGTACTACAGTGGGTTCTTAGAGGATGGCCCTCGTCCAAGCCAGACTCACAATACGAAGCATACTTCCATCGGTGTGAGGAGCTATAAACACATAAAGGCTGTTGTATCCTGTGGTGGTGTCGAGTGGTAATCCCTGCGAGTGTACAAGACTTTATTTTGGATACGTTGCATTATTCCAATTAGGGGACTGTGAAAACAAAAGCTCTAGCTCGGAGCTATGAGTGGTGACCTATCATTGATCAAGATGTAGGGCTGACGGTCCAGAAGTGCAATATATGCCGGCAAACCCGCCATGCTCCACCAAAAGCCCCACACAAAGGAAACTCGTATCTCAATTTAAACTGATTTTTTTTCAAGAGAAACCTTGCAGTGGTTATAATAGAATTTTGTTTATTCAATTTACCATGCAAAGGTCTCCGTGGAGTTTACTGTAGTTTTATCAAGAGCAGCGTTTTTTTTAATCTTTGCAGTATATTTTGACACTCTGCTCAGCTTCTGTAGACAGTGCTGGTGCGAGGTCATTTTGTGCTTTAGGCAAAGTTTATTGGTGTGCCCCTTCTTTCACAAATACATTGAAACCTGTCAGAACCGGAAACCTGATATAAACGGAAAAGTCAAAATTTCTGGTCGCTTAGAGGTGGTTTTCATGATAAAATGCCTGTCTACAGGGTTCCCACAGAAAGTTTTGAAAAGTTTTGAAGTTCATAATTTTGTTTTCCAGACCTGGAAAAAATATGGAAAATTGGAATAATTGTGTTTAGTTTTGAAAAAGGTATGGAAAAAGGTCCAAGCTTGATAAAGAAGAACTTCAAGCAATGAATACAATTACTATGGTAAATTATTTTCTGTAAAATTGAAAGATGATAAAATTATTTTGGAGACGTTTTTGCTGTATTCTTTTTACATATTCTTATTTGCTAAATAACAGTTATGAAAATCTGTTTACTAGTAGTAATATTTAAGGGTCTTGTAAATTGTTACATTAAAGTATGGAAATGCTTTGGAAAAGGTATGGAAATTTTTTCATGTTCCTCTGTGGGAACCGTATCTAAACCGGAACCTGTGAGACCAAGGAATACTAAGGATATGGAATGGAAACTCCAGCCAAGCGATACCATTGATGTGTGTGGAAAAATAACTCAGCATGCACTCAGTTTGGAACAAATTGCGTGAATTTGTGACTGAGCTAGCCCAGTAAATATTAAACTTATCGATGGTGCTTTCAAGGAATAGCTGTTGAAATATTTCAACAGCTCATTTTGGAATATGAAAGAAATACATCGATATTCCATTTTTCCTCGCACATCGATCGCATCGCTTGGCTAGAGTTTCCATTCCATATCCTTAGTATCCCTTGGTGAGACACAGATGGAAAGCGGAATTTATTCCCATTCAAAAAATGACGTGGACTTTGACACAGTGAGAACCGGAATGGAAATATTCCTGGTTCAACTATTTTTGGATTAGCTGATACAGATTCTCATTTCCTATCCAATTAACTGACCAGGAATGTGATAGGGCAATTTGTCCATTGTTCCCAGTGGAATAAAGTGGTAATAACGCCATTTCTCATAATTTAGCCTTTTATAAAACCTCTAGAATCCAGTTCGTAACTTTTATCAGCTGAAAAAACTGTCTAAAACGGAAAACATGTCTGAAACGAAAATATTGTCTGGTACCATGGGTTTCCGTTTCTCACAGGTTTCACTAATAGTTCCATTTTTTTTTAAATCAAAATAACAAACAAGTTATGTTCACCACTTGCCACTGATACTGGAAGTGTTAGAAGAGTCATTCCACGTCAAATACACCAGAGATTTCTTCACTACACCATCTTGGATTTAATTCATATTTTTGGACGGCTAGACACATATGTAAGATAAGAACGTTTGCATAATATTTTTCGTCATTTATTGCCATAGTTGGAAAATCATGAAATGCAAACATAAATTAAGACTTTGCGGATCGGAGCTGCAAAATCTTTGTATTTTATGTCGTTTGCCTATAATTTGTGTTCTTATATTTTTCAACAAAATCAAAGAAGGCCCTTTTAAAATTTCCAAAGGCGTTATTAAAAACTGAAAGCACGTAAACTACAGTCGGTTGTTATAACAAACACCAACAGCATGTGACATTAGTTCATTATATTGATTGTTCGTTGTGCTGATAGGTCTGTTTTACGCATTTTTTCATTCCTAGTCAACGTCATCCACGTGTTTATGACTTATGGCTTTTTACGATTAAGGTAACACCACACAATAGAATAAAAATAATATTTTCAAGCCTTTCAAGGTATAGGCATTTTGGGCGGGACCAATCACTCTGTTCGTTATTTCTAGCGGTTCGTTATATTGAGATTTGTTATGACTAGAGCTAACTTTAATTGTCAGATTGCATTCATGTTGACATTTTTGAAGCCACCAACTAAAGTTATATCTAAGGCCACATTCTTTTTGTTATTTCTATTAGCCATGCAAGAAAGAATCTTGTGGCTTGTATTCACAAAATCATAATTTCTTCATAATTCCTGCAACTCTGTTAAATCTGATACTTAGCACAAGATCTTATCTTATATGCATCTATTCATACAATTGTGACTGAAATCCAAGATAGTGTGTTCCCTTGGCGATTTGACGTTGGATGACTCTTGAATATTCTTATTATTGTAATCAAGGACACAACATACTTTACCAGGACTAGGCACCTGCGCCGATTGCTTTAAATTGCCATTGATTTGCAGTTGGCTGCAAGGTGACGCTGTGAACGTGTACCGTCCATTTCTTTAGTACAGTATCGTACCAAATGGCATTGTACCATATGGAAAATATACCTGTTTCAGTGCTAAGTATTGCTTTGGCAAAAAGGTTATGGGAAAATACAGTGGTTTGCTCAAGAAAACATTCCTGTTTTACGTTTTTATGAATGAAAATTGACATTTTCGTCTGTATCGGACTGTATCGAGAACCGGATATCGATACAGTGTGAAGACCTTGTGGCCCATGATTCCCAGCGAAAATTAACAGTAGCCAAAAGCGTGGTGCACACACCTACTTCAATAGAAATGCTGGGCCGTGTGTAGTCCTGGTAAAGTATGTTGTGTTCTTCCTGTAACGATCCGTAAAGGTGGCTAGATTTTTGTGCCCCCTTACGGCTTGTGCCCTAGGCGGTTGCCTAATTTGCCTTAATGGTAGCCCTTGCCCTGTCTGTAGAGTAGGCATTCATATTATGTATGTGAAAGTATTTTAAAAATAAGTTATTAACTTTCTTAATAGAAGCAAATTCAGAGAAGATCAGAAGGCTAAGTCAGTATTCGGTATTCTTCAGTGGCGATATTGCCATTTATTGTTTTACAAAATGTTCAATTAGCATTAACTGGACTTCAATAGTGATAAACAGACAGCATAAACATGTTACTATGATAATGATTTCCTCTGCATGCATAAAGCTCAGAAGGTACAGATAATAATAATATTTATCAGTATATTAAATAGTGAATTTGTTTTTAGTTTAATTGCTCCACACACAGAATGATAATTCCTACAATTATTCCAATTCCGCAAATTGCAAATATGAACCAAGTTTCTGAAAATGACATTGCTCTGATTAGAGTTTCATCTTTTTCAGAGTAGGATGTGTGTCTTTTATAAACAACTTGCATAATTCCAACTTCGCGGAGTCGATGAATTCTGTAATGGAAATGAAAATTACTTATGTTTCTGTGTACGTGTTGCATTGTTTACTCCAAAATCATACTAACAGTCTGGAAAATGCGTCAATGAATATGAAATCACTTGGTATCTTCATACTAATTGCTTTGTGACAAAATGGTTTGGGAAATTTGCGCACATTGGTAGCATTTCTAAAATAGTTATTGCCAACTATTTTTGACATCTCACCAACCCATGTTCTATTTTGGATACTTTCAAATGGTTCCGCAATAAATTTATATGTGTCTGACATAATGCAATCAGATTCGAGAATGCCAAGACTCTTCATACAAAGCTGAAATGTACAATACTTGGATATCAGTTGCAGTTGTATCACTTAAACTTATAGTTTGAGCATGTAATATAGCTTCATTTATTACTCATACAAGGGAACATTCCCAAATTACATCATCACATTTTTGAACATTTTTGAAACCATCCCCCCCTTTCATCATCAGGTGTCATTTTCCACCGTAACCCCACCCTCTTGTAGGCCATCACTGTCACCTTCCAATTTCCAAATACCCCCTCGTAATTTATATTAAATTTCAAATGATGTTCAGTAGTACATTAGATTGACACTATACTGTCTGTAATACCAAGAGTATCATCCACTCTTGGTAATACCAAGAGTGGATAAAAGTAGAGAGTCTGCCATGATCGTATACACCTGTTGATTGATGTTAGTTGCGCCAATAGCGCCATCCATTGGTCATGTTACTTTGTAACATAAATGTCGACCCATTTTCGAACATTGCTTACGATATGAAAACGTAATTAATAACAAAATGCTATACTGCTTGCTGTTACAGCATATCCTCCTGCAATGCATTATATTTTTCTTGGACGAATATTTCTTAAACTAAATGATTAACAGCAGATATCCCAGCAGCAGCAACATGCTCATTTCAGTGACGTCACAAAAAGTGCTTCTACAAATAGCCACTGAGACTAGGTGGGGCGCTACAGGCGCAACTAACATCAATCCAGTCATGTGATCAGTGGCACACTCTACTTTTATCCACTCTTGGTAATACTGAAAGATGATTCGTGTGAGTCACGTGTTTTCACCGTCCACGGCAGGACCAGTCCGATTTGGAAGTATGAGACCACGTGATAGGGGGTCTACAGAGAACGGGGGCGGTCCTACCATGGACTGTGAAAATGCATAACTCACTCGCATCATCTTTCAGTATATAGACAGTAGATGGCGCTTCGCCGCATTTTCAGGCTGGCCAGTGATGTCATCGTTTATCCACCCCCACCCCGTCATCATCAGTGGTCATTCCTCAATGAAACCCCACCCCAAAATGTGATGACGTAATTTGGGAATGTTCCCCAAATATAAAAATAATATTTCCTGCAAAGTTTCCTTAACATATGAAATATTATCTTTCAAATATTATATAATAACTGTAAACATATTGTAATTTCAATAACATTATACAGCCAGCTCTCGTTATAACAAATTGCAATATAACGAACCGCTCCATATTACAAACAGTGTGGCTGGTCCCGGCCAAAATGCCTATACCTCTCATGCATTACCTCTTGGTATAACAAACGTTTGTAACGAACTTCTCAATAGAATAACGGATTGGTCCATTCACAATACTAAACGACTCTGTTGATAGCGAATGACAATTCAATGTAATACTTCTGTTTAGCTTGAAAATATCGTTATTATTCTATTGATTGGTGTCACCTTGCTTTATAAAAAGCCATAAAATCCCATGGATGACATCTAGGAGCGAAACAATGCGTAAAAACAGATCTTAAAATATAACAAATGCTCGATATAACGAACAAATGTCCCATCCCGTTGACGTTTGTTATGATAAGTGTATTCCCATATTTGATGCTTTGCAATATTTTGTCCACAGTTGGAATCTCTGAATCTAAACTCTATAGGAAAATCTTAAGCTTGGCTAATTGTTTTTGTTAAACTTGTGATTCAGAAGATAATCAACTCTAGACTTCGATAATTATGGGAAATGGAAGGCTGGAAGATGGTAGTTAAGTGTGAAGAGCATGTGATTGGGGATGAGCGTTGGTTCATATTTGAATGGGCCAATGGGTATTTGACACATGAGAGTCCAGTGATTTGCTGAGACCTAGTTTCCAGTCACCCACCTACTTTCCTGATTGCATGGGTATATAACACAATGTAACAACCCCTACGGAATTTTTTTAATGGCGTGCATGCTGAATGGATGTAGCAGGCACGAAGAATGATGAATGTGAAACATCTACATCCAGTCTAATGGCATGTATGCAGCATGCATGTCACACTGCTGCGATGTGCATGGCTGCCACACATTTTTGTCACAATGCTGCATACATGCACAAAGCTGCAACGGTTTCACTTACAGCATTACTGAATCCAAGGAAAAATTTCCATAGGGGAAGGAGCATGGAGTCATCTGTTATTGGATGGTCCTATGTGTAATGTGGATGGTGGGACATTTTTTATGTACGCTCTTAAATAGAAACTCCTGTTATTAAAGGAATAATTAACCAAAATGGATTGAACATGACACCAAAAAAAGTATTACTTACTAAATTTATTAGGTATTGAACGTACATATAGGATAATGGGACCATATCTTGAAATGATTAATCTAATGTTGGGAATATAGTTCTAACATACATGGTAGCAGCAAAAGGATGAGATAGTCTTAAAAATGACAGAAACATGGCACAAAATTCTGCCATTTTATGGGATAATTGCAAAATTATGTTTGTGACTGTTTAATTGTATTTAGCAATTAATTTAATTCGATAACGAAACTTTCATGCAAATTTGCAGCAAATTATTAGTTTTCACGGCATGTCTATTGTGACTTACAGCGAAATTTTCAGAAGAAACTATGTCTGTAATAATTGTTTGGCGATGTTCCTTGTTTTCACGCAAGTCATCCCAATCAGAGAATGGAAAATAACTTTTATCCGCTAATATCTCTTCTGAAAAAATAATTAAATAAACGGTTGAAGCAAAGAAAAAAAGAAAATTAAATGATAAAAGAAGCCATCTTGAAGACAAATTTGGACCTTTTTGCCATTCCACTGTAATGGAATGAAAACATGTGCACTATGACCCAAATTAGGAGCACTATGTTAAAATGGCTATATATTAGTCGTTATAACCCACGTAAAACTTTACTATAAGATCTTATAAGAAATTTCTATAGGAAAAGTTTATAGGATTTTGGAAATAATACTTATAACTTTTCCTTATAAGATCATAATCTTATAGGTTATGTCCTTATAAGATCCTATTACATCTTATATGATTTGTCTTATAAGATCCTATAACATGTTATAGGATTTGCCTTATAAGATCGTATAAGATCTTATAGAACTTGCCTCATAAGAAATAGGATCCTAATTCTTGTAAGATAAATCATAAGTTTCTTAAATTACTTTTTTTTATAATTGTAATTTGACTCCACCATTTTTATTAGTGGTTATGCAATTATAAATATTTACGTAACACACAAAATGGTATGTCACTTTTCATCAGCCTATTGGCTGGACTTCAACTGTTAAGGCTGGGGTCACACGAGCGTATGAAAACGGACAGTATTTTGTCGTCCGTGTGCGCTTAATATTGTGGCCAATGGAGCCGGTCACACGAATGCTGTCCGTCAAATTGACGCAGATCTACGTCACTCAAGGACGCGACACGGACGTGACAAGGACGCGACATGCAACAATATAGTAACAGCAACTTCAATGTTATGCATGGTTGAACTGCAGCACGGTGTGACTGGGTTGAAAACGGACAGTAAATTGCTGTCAGGCAGCTGTCCGTTTTCATACGCTCGTGTGACCCCAGCCTAAAAGTTAAAGTTATATTCCTACTGCACAGCGATTGTTATATGTAGAACATTGTTGTTTGTTGGGAGGAGGTGCTATCGAAGTTCAATTAACAAAAACAATTATGCACATGCTGTTTGGTAATATTTTTGGATTACATCGACAAGACAACATTCTAACCTTTCATGTTTTTCTAAATAAGTTATGAAATAGTAAATTGTTAATAGTTAATTGTGATTAAACTCGATTTCAGGTTATGATATACGTTTTGTAAAATTCATATGATAACATTCTTATAAGAAATTATACAATTTTCATATAGGCAAACGATCATATAAGAAATATATCAGTGATTTCCTAGAACACAATATTTATATAAGAAAA
>JAVBJR010001287.1:0-3992 GCA_031546965.1 Dysgonomonas sp. | reverse complement strand
AAGTGAGGTGGTGGAGACGAGTACCGTGGAAAGTTTTAAGACTAAGTTAGACAAATTTTTCAATAGTATTGGGAGGGTATAGGTACTTGACAGGGGCAACCTAGTTGGGCCAAGAGCCTGTAGTTGCCTGACATATTGTGTGTGTGTATTCAACCTACGGTTCAGGTTGAATATAAGTCAGGTTGAATGTTGGTCAACCTCCGGAGGTTGAATGTACGTAACATTTGGTTGAATTTTATGTGTGTTTACGGACGTCAAAACAACCTCCATTAGATGTCGCATGCATATTTGTAATTACAAATTATAATTACCAATTATATTTACACTTATCAATTACAGGTATGAATTACCAATATTAATTAAAAATATTACAATTAATATCAATATTAATTGCAAATTTTCACCTGCAGGTGCCAATTTGTAATTATTTACAAGTTGCATTTATTAGCAAGTAACAGAACACTAGTGTTCTGTTCAAAATTAAGCATTTTGTACATAACAGCTCTTATGTAAAAAATGCTTAATTTTGATTTTTTGATGAATTTAAATTTTAAACATATTTAATTTAAATTAATTTTAAGTAATTTAATTATTGATTTAATTATTGATATATATATATAAAGTCGTACTCACTGCAAATATTTAAATTTCCCACATCTTAGAAACCATTTTAACTCACAATTGATACATATATTCCATAATGAGACCAATCAGGAAAGGAATAAATACGACCAATAAAAAAATCAGCATTTTTTTCAGCCAGCCAATGAGAAGCGTTTGATGGTGTTGCAGTGATTTTTGGAAGTGTGTCTTTTCTGGAGTACACATAGCTTCCACTTCCTGTTTCACAGCATACACATGTAGGGTAAGTTAAGTTGTATTTATGCTATACATATTGATATTATTCTCAGATTAAATAGTGTTTGGTAATTTGCAGGTGTACAGCAGCATTGGACAAGTCGAAGGTAGGCAAGAGCAGCTTCATATGACTCGTTAAATCGATGCATGGTGTCGCGTTTGTAGGCCTAATTGTAAAATCAAATAGGCCTAAAAACGCTAATATGAACAATGTACACATGTGTACATTGTTCATATCGAAAATTTGCAGATATCTGCAAATTTTCGATTTTTTAACATCTCAAAATCATAATTTTTGCAGATATATTACAAAACATGCACAATCACAACATTATTTTGTGTTGAAATGTCCGGACAAACTTAATTGAATGCTTAAATTACTAATAAATTTGTACAAATTAATTTGCTACAAATATATTAACAAAAATTACAGCCGATTGTTTTGATTATCTCACCGCTAGCAGAAATTCCTAAACATTTCTATATTTCCAGCCAGCAGTGATTTAAAAAAACCAAAACAAAAACGACTGTCAATTTTATTATCAAATAATTATAATTATTTGAGTTATATATAACTCATAGGGCTGCCAAATGAGTCACTTTTCCAATATTTTCAAGCCAAAAATGTATTACAAGTCAAGATTATTCACAATACAGATGTAATTATTTTTGTGAGGGCTTTATATAGAACTTCTGATTTAAAAATAAAGCAATTTCGTGGTTGTGCATGTTTTGCATTATATTCGTAAAATCTGTTTTTGAATACTGTAAACTATCATGTATTTGTAATTTTCTGTTTTCAGGCTAATAAAAGAATGTAAAATGTTAGCTACTTAAAAATACCAATGAATTAAGCAATATTAATGTATGGTTTTTTAATAAAATAATATAGGAAATAAAATTCAACTTCATTAACAATTTTAAAAGATTAAATATGAGTGTGTTAGTTATATATCTAGCATCTTTCACAATTATTATTTCTAAATTCATTGGAATTTTTAAATAGCTAACATTTTACACTCCTTTAGCCTAAACAACATAAAATTACAAATACACAAAAATTTACAATATTAAAAAAAAATATTTATTTTTACAAATAACATTAATATTCCTTTGTTTTTGTGTTCAGATTTCCTGATCCAACAGCTACGTGGAGGAAAGCAATAGAAAGAAATCAAACTTCTATTAATTTTTTATGTCATGAAATTTTGTGTCCCATGGCTGCAATTTACTGTATTATACATATTGTGTGGTCATAATAAAATGTTTTCAATACCAAATGTTGTCATTGTATGCATGCATTCATTGAAAACGGCAATTGTGGTTGTTAGGATTATATACGTACATGTTTTGCAGCAATTTACACAAACGTGTAGATTAACACTGTTGATTTAAATCTGTACATTTCATCCCTAGCAAAAAAGTACCTCAGTTCTTAAAAAAATAACTGCTGTTTTGTGTCATAAAATTGTGAAAATCCAACATTTTATGGCCCAAAAGTGCAGTTATTTTTTTTAAACTGATGTACTTTTTTGCCAGGGATGCTTGAAACGTGGTTGAAATGTGATTGAACCGTGGTTGAACCGCGGTTGAACGTGGTTGAACCGCTGTTGAACGTGGTTGAAACCACCATCAAACCTTGGCCAAATGTACGTTGATTGACGTCAGAAATGTTGTCGTTTGACCTCCTTTTCTTGGTTGGTCGCCGACGTCGGACATTCCGACGTCTAATGGAGGTTATTTTACGACGTCATTTTACCCAAACGTCGCTTATCCGCGACCAAGATTCGGACGTCGTTTGGAGGTCGGTGGTTACAAGTATCGCGGTTTTGTAAGGTCCCATGCCCTTAAAACGGGTGAAAGGAAAGAGAAAATTAAAACTATGACTATCGTTTGGAATGTTTTTTAAAAATTATTGACGGAGTGATCGAGAATTGAAGAACTACGATGAAATGGAACGCCATTGGCTAACTGCCGACCATGACATCACAAACGTATCAGCGATAGGGCGTGGTTGGCGTAGTGCCAGTGACGTGTGTGCCACCAAAACGTGCCACCGGGTGAAGTATTGCTCTGAAAATTCTCTTCATTTCGGAAAGTATACCAAATATCACAGTAAAACTTCAGAATAAGCTTTGAAAATGGTTACAAATAGGACAAAGTGCCACGATATATGTGATTTAAGTAATCTGGGACTCTTGATGTGTGGGTGGGGAGTCAGGGACTATGCCACAAACCTTGAAGTGACTCGGGGAATCACCCCTATTACAAGTCAGGGACTTGTAACCGTGCAGATCTTGGTACTTGGTCTTGGCTGTGGTTGCTTTTTTAAGTGTACGTACCCCTGAGTTCAAGTGATAATAGTGTGAATGAAGTGTCAATAAAGTGTTGTTATAAGTCTTGGTATAAATTGTTGTCTTTTCCTCAGAAAACTACACCCCAACACGCCAAGTTAGGAAACAGCGTATTTATTAGCAATTTTACATTACAACCAACTTTTTCCGTTTAGCCCCGACCACCGAGATCACCTTGTTTTTGATGCTCTACCTTAAATATTGAAGAACAAGCTCGTCAATGATTTTAAAGGAGATCTGACAGGTAAAATTTCTTATCACCGATTTCTACGGGAATGGGCACAAGTGCTTACCTTATGGATTCGAATCTTGGTACCTAATTTGTGATTTTTTTTCAAGCGCCGCTTACGAGATATCGGTTAGTAAATTTTATAGCCTCGGGAGAAATTTTGACAGGTCGCGAACGGAAACGTTCATGATCTGTCAAAATGTGCGATGATTTCATTGGCTGCAACGGCTGAGCAATTCTATGAAATTATCGACGATCGACCTCATTGACTGGCACACGTTTCGCCACAGGACATTATGACGCCAGCACTGTGACATCGCACTTCTGTGACACCACGGCGTCACATCATTAACTAGTCGTAACTGGTTTTTACTATATTTAATCAAGTTTTCATTCCCGCCAATCGTTTGTTGGCCTTGTATCAATAACCAAGGAACTTTTCAGGGTATGTTCCAAAACCCTGTCAGATCTCCTTTAATACAAATGTGCTGTAAAGGACCATAATCATCTGGTTTAATGGTAACTGCATAATGTATACAATACAGTACGTT
>JAVBJR010000282.1:0-5699 GCA_031546965.1 Dysgonomonas sp. | reverse complement strand
TTCTGAACCCATGCTGGGTGTTCTTAATTAAATTATTATCCTCCAGATGTTTCTGAAGAGCATCCCTAATAACAGACTCCAAAAGTTTGCCCACCACTGATGTCAGACTGACTGGCCTATAATTCCCAGCGTCATTGTGAGATCCCTTTTTATATATAGGCACAACATTTGCACACTTGAAATCCATAGGAACCTCCCCTGTTTCGATAGAATCTTGAAATATTTCAACAAGTGCATCCACAACCTCTGCCTTTACTTCTTTTAAGACCCGCGGGTAGATGTTGTCCGCCCCTGGTGCCTTGTTTTGCCCCATAGGCGAAACTTGAGAATGCCTAACCATACCAGTAGAATGAACCTTGATTTCGTGTTCCTAAAAAAGAATCTTTGTCACCCAGCATGCACACAATTTACGCAATTCCAGGCGATCTGATACAATTTCATGTAGAAGTGATTGTGAGATTTGTGCAAAATGTAGGGAAAGTGATGAAATCGTGATACGTCTATCCTCGTAGACCTTTGTTAATGCGTGCAACAGATCATTGGTAACCAACAATAGTCGCCCGCATCGCTGAGAATCATTAAAATTTTCACACCCTTTATTAAAGTCTCTAACCGAACGCCCTACCATCAAATCACTTATGGCATTGTCCCCATAAATTTCTGCATATTTCACTTTCCTTGCATTCAGGAAATGGATAACAGATCACATTTTGCAGTTGGACAGATTCTCAATTGTCTTAAACATTGTGAACCTGGATAGTAGTGTGTTACCACAACCCAATTGCCTGAAAATTGTGGTGATTGGTTACCAATGGATAGAGTGACTAAATGCACACAGGCATATCTACGACGCTTCAGTTAAAAGATTTAATAATGGAACTCATTTTCTGGATTGCCCTTGTATGTATGGAAAATACATTATTATAATAGAGTTCATTACATTCCGCGGTTTCATATATCCGTGGGATGCACTGGAACGCATCCTCAGCTGATACGGGGGTTCTACTGTGTATGTATATCTGTGAAAATGTATCATCGAACCTTTACCAAGTGCTCAGTAGTTGTTTTCAGTAAGAATATTTCATGCCTATTGTTTAACGAAGTCATATTTCTTGGGACAGTTGTTCCAATAATGATCACTGCTGGTGAAAACCAATTTTCATCCTGTTTGAAATTTTAATACATGGTAAACACTCTGGCTTTGTTTTCAGTTCTAAATGCAGTGAAATAGCATTCAATATGTTGGACAAGAACAAGCTCAATAAGTAAGTCTTAAAATTTATGGTAAACTTTCCCATAGCATTGCATCTTTTTAACTATATATTGCCAAACTTTCAGATCATCAATTGGGGACATCTACTGTACTTTAATGCCACATTTGTATGCAGTTTTCTTACATGCATTTCACCAAAGCACTGAATTAATCATTGCAGCAGAACAATATCAAAATTAATAACTTTTATTGTTTTCTTTTCCCTAACCTCGTTCCCCATATCATGTGCCCCTACTTCTAAACACGCTACTTGTGAGCATGCTAATCCCCCAATCTAAAAAAACTCATTCTTGAATTAGGGAATTCCTCCAATTTTTGTATCTTCTGCAAACTTTCTAAGCATGTAAAGGACGCGTCCCCTGAAATATCATTATAAACTAGAAAGTCATTGTCCCAATTAACACTGACCTTTGAGCTAAACCAAGGATGATTTCTTGCCAGACCAAATGTTTGAAGTTTTTTGACACACATTGCCTCCCAATATTCTCTGTTATCTGACACACTAATGAATTACTCACACATTTTTACTCTCCCTAATTAAATTTCCTGTTTGATGCAATATCACAAGCTTCTGTGAATTTAATAAAATTAACAAAACTTTAGCCCTTATCCACTGATTTAGTGACCATATCAAAGAATTCTACATGTCAAACGTTAAATTCCTGTTCCTGAACCTGTGCCAGTAATTATTGACTCACCTCAATGTGGGATGGCTTTTAAGAAAATGGGAATACAAATTGAATTTTGAAATGCTGTGGAATCCCTCTTGGTTTTAAGGTAGAGCGTTGGTCCGTCATTTTGTTTAGTGGGTGGGGGCAAAACTGATTAAAGGTGGTTCACAATTAAATTGATTGTAAAAGTATCTTAAAAGTAAAATTAATGAAATAGGCACCATTAAATATACCCACCGACAAAAGTCCTGCAACACTCAAGTTTTAGCAAACGTCTGCATCTTTGAATTAATGCAGAGCGAGACATACAAATGGTACAAAGGGGAAAGTAATTGAAAATGAAATGTGCAGCTGTGCTCTATCTAATTATCCATTTATTACAGTGATTTCAATTGTAGTTCGCATAAAATATTCAAATGGAAAAAATGTACATTGGACAATTGTCTTGCAACACACAAAAATTATGACAAAAGTCCTGCAACTTGTGAGTGTTGAAGGTCATGTTTCGTAATTGCCAATGTCCAGTCTGTCGTAATGGGTTATAGGTCATATCTTGGTACTTCTGTATGCAAATTGAGTAAGTATAAAAGCCATATATCTGAAATTCAGTATATCAGGCAGTAATCATGGCCACTATGTGTACTCCAGTAGGCCCTGACATGCAGAAGGCAATTGTGAAAAAACATTTACAGAATGTACGTAATAGTGAAATTGAAAGACAGTTTGGTATACATCGTTCCACTGTTGGTAGAATACTAAAAACTTATGCAGAAACAGGAAAAAACAGCTGAGAAAAGGACAGGCCGCCCTCGCTGCACAAGGAAGACTGAAGACAGCGTGTTGAGACGTCTTGTAAGCCGTTCAAGAATGTGTTCAGCTACACAGATAACTAATGCATGAAATTCAATCATAAATCAGGATGTATCTGTGAAAACTACACGCAGACGATTGAGACAAATGGGACATCGATTCAGGTCAGCAAGGCGAAAATCACTTTTAACATATGAAATGAAAAAGAAAAGAGTTGCATGATGTTGGAATCATAGCAATTGGTTTGCAGAAATGTGGAGAAAGGTAATCTTCAGCGACGAGTCCAGATTCTGCTTATTTCAAGATGGAAAATTGCATGTGCTGCGAAGGAAAGATGAAGTGCTTCATGCAAAATACATTGCAAAGATGGTTAAATTCCCTAAAGGAGTAATGATGTTTGGGACACTAACAGCAGAAGGCCTTGGCAGCTTGCAAAGCGTACCAAATAAGATTAATGCAGATGTTAACATCAGAATTTTTGTTGAAAACCTTGTGCCAAACGCTGCACACTACTTCCAAAACAGTGACTACATATTCCAAAAAGACGGTGCTCCTCCTCATAGGGCAAAGAAGACAAAAGTTTACTTGGACGGTATGGGGGGTAGATGTCCCGGATTGGCCTGGTAACTCCCCATTGAAAATATCTGGGGTATACTTAAAAGAAAAGTGAACAGATGTGCATGTCACAACCTGACGGATCTGCAAAAGAAATTGCAGTAGATTTGGAATACATTGACCCCAGCTGAATGTCAGAAGCTAGTAGACTCTTTGCCACTTCTTATACAGGCTGTATTAAAAGCCAAAGGTGGTGCTACAAAGTATTGAAACCTGAAGTTGCAGGACTTTGTCATAATTTTTGTGTGTTGCAGGATGTGTCCAATGTACATTTTTTGTATTTGAACATATTGTGTACATTACCATTGAAATCACTGTAATAAATGGATGATTAGATACAGCACAGCTGCACATTCCATTTTCAATTACTTTCACCTTTGTACCATTTGTATGTTTCGCACTACATTAATTCAAATATGCCGACGTTTGCTAAAATTAGAGTGTTGCAGGACTTTTGTCAGTGGTTGTAGAGTGAAAAACTATACGTTATTGGTACAATTGGATGCTAAATATTGATTAACGCCTGAGGCTGGACCGTATTTCAAAGTTCACCGATTGTTATTCCCACAGTAGTGCTAGTATGCTAATATTGGTCGAAATAATGTTCGCAAAAATGTAAGCTTTCTTCCGAAAAATAAAACGTTTTATTCCTTACATATCCAACATTTATCAGTAATTTTACGAACTAAAAATTACAAATTATTGCCAAAAACGTCAAACGTGCCGTTCTGGTGGCTAGCTTCCTCGATCTGGTACAAGCACATGTATAATTCGGAAGATAGTGACCAGCATGGCAAATCCAAGGTTTTAGGCAATAATTTGTGAATTACGTTAATTAAAATTACGAAAAATATATTGGATATGTAAGGAATAAAACGTTATAATGTTTCATAAGAAAGGTTATATTTTTCCAAGCATTATTTTGGCCAATATTAGTGTCCTAACACCGCTGTAGGAATAACAATCGGTGAACTTTGAAATTCGGAATAAAAATCGGTGAACTCCCAAATTTATTGAAACCACATTAAAGTACATAAAAAGCTTTGAATAAAAGTAATTTCCCCTAATGTAATTTTAGAAAAGCATCTGAAAGATGACGTCCATTTAAATGCCAGCAATGTGATGACGTACTTCACGACCCGGCTTGAGGAAACCTAACATAAATTTTTGTGTTTGTCATGTGTGCTGCAAGTGTGCATACAGTACTACAGTCCTTTACACCAGAGATGTCACTCCAAACCTCCTAGCCTCCCCCTAATTAGGCGGGCCAACTGGAAAGGACGGGGTTACTCAGTGCAGTGCGTTTCCAAGAACTTGCAGACCCACAGATGCAAGCAATTGGCACTGCACTGAGCACCCCTGTCCTTTCCAGTTGGCTCGCCTAATTAGGGGGAGGCTAGGAGGATTGGAGTGCCAACTCTGGCGTAAAGGACTGTAGCCTGCAACCAAATTGCAGCTTGATACAATAACTACCTTTACATGGTCGAACTATAACGTCCTCTGTCGTAATAGTTCGGGTCATGAAAATGTGCATCATATTTAAAACGAACGCAGACGTATTACAACACGTCTGCAACGTTTAGAATATTACGTTTTTAGATGTATCGGCTCCATTGTGCATGCGCTGTCAGTGACGTCACATGACATGACTCGCAAGCATCCTATGAAAAGGCGAATTACGATGGGGCGTCACCGACTTGTGCGCTGCAATGTAAACGGTATCAGTGACGTTTTCCTGCGATCCTTCGTGATTCTAGTCGACATGACCTCACAAACGATGCAGCATGTAAACGTAGTATTTGTGAAGCCTCTGACAGACATTTTCTAATATTGTATTGCTATTCCAATGCTAGAATTTGCTAGCGTATAATGCTTACATATATCTTATTGTTAAATAAATTAACAACATTACATTGTTTCAGTAATACGATATGCATTGCGTCGCAAACAACATGTCCTTTTGGAAGTGAAAAGTTTCCGGTTTCATGTTCGGTGACATATATGATTGCAACGTTAAAAAACGTGTTTGCAAGCTGATGCATCCAGTCACCAGTAATGTGTTCTGGTTGTGTAAATAAGGCAACAAGGCATTAATATAGTGCATACTCAAGACCGTATAATAAAGGCTTGGACACTATCTGTGACCAAGGTCATTAGAAAGACAAAGTTGGCTCATGCAACACTTCCCCTGCAAGAAATTGCGTGCAATGGTCGCCAGAGACCGAAGAATTAAAAACGGAAGGTTGGGAAAATAATAGCGAACGCATTAATTAATAAGGAAAAAGCGAAACAAGAAAGCACATTCTATGAGGGGAATAGTTGAAGGTGCA
>JAVBJR010000390.1:0-17080 GCA_031546965.1 Dysgonomonas sp. | reverse complement strand
CTAAAAGACACAAACAAATTGTAATAATTGTAAAGCCTTACGATTAGCCGCGAAAAAATAAATAATGAACCGCTTTATATTCTTCTATTTAACTATCTTTGCACCTTTGTTTATGCAAACAAAGGAAAAGGGTCATAAATATTTACAATAAACATTTAATTTCCAACATGAAAAAGTATAACTTAGTCAATAATGTATTCGGGTGGTTCTGCTTTATTATTGCCGCAACTACCTATTTGTTGACAATTGAGCCTACTGCAAGTTTTTGGGATTGTGGTGAGTTTATTACTTCGGCATACAAATTTGAGGTGGGACACCCTCCCGGTGCACCATTTTTCATGTTGACAGGAAAGTTTTTCTCTCTTTTTGCTTCTGATGTAACTCAGATAGCCAAAATGGTCAACACCATGTCGGCACTGTTGAGTGCATTAACTATATTATTTCTTTTTTGGACAATAACACATCTTGCCAAAAAACTTGTCCATACCGATAGCGAAAAAAAAATGTCTTTGGGACAAATGATTATCATCATCGGATCGGGTTTGGTAGGAGCATTAGCATATACATTTTCCGATACATTTTGGTTCTCGGCTGTCGAAGGCGAGGTGTATGCCTATTCGTCGATGTTTACGGCTTTGGTATTTTGGCTGATCTTGAAATGGGAAAATAGAGCCGACCAACAAGGTTCTGATAAATGGCTGGTTTTGATAGCGTATACGATGGGCTTGTCGATAGGTGTCCATTTATTGAACTTGCTTTGTATTCCGGCTATCGTATTGGTATATTATTTCAAAAAGACACAAGCTCCTAATTTTAAAGGTATTTTATTGGCACTTCTCGGTTCGATGGGATTAATTGTAGTACTGATGTATGGTGTTATTCCCGGATTTACCAAGGTGGGAGGAGTTGTTGAGCTATTCTTTGTAAACACATTAGGACTATCATATAACAGCGGAGTATTTACTTATTTAATAGTTCTGCTTCTTACATTGGCTTGGGGATTATACGAAACTCTTACCCCCAAAGGCAATCTGACAAGGGCAAAAATTGCCTTTATCTTAACGATGGCATTGTCGGGAATTACCTTTATCGGATCGAGTGTTGTATTATGGATTATTCTCTTAGGAGGATTAATCTACTTCTGTTTCAAAGGCAATAAGATGACTTTCAGATTGGTAAACACATCACTTTTGTGTTTGTTGGTTATTTTAATCGGATATTCGTCATTCGCCATCATTCCTATTCGCTCTACAGCCAATACCCCGATGGATCAGAACTCGCCGGAGGATGTGTTTGCTCTCACCGATTATTTGAACCGTGAGCAATACGGCGATTCGCCATTAGTATATGGTCGTACCTATGCTTCGGAAGTAAAAAGAGATGCAAACGGTAAAGCAATTGAAGCTTCTAAAAAAGGAAAGTATGATAAAATTGTCAAAAAATCGCCCAACGAAAAAGACCGCTATTTTGTGGCTAGTGAGTCTCCCACATATGAGTATACAAACACGATGTTATTTCCTCGTATGTATTCGGAAGAGGGTCGTCATATCGACGGATATAAGGCTTGGGGAGGTATCGAAAACGGAAAAGTTCCGCCCACATTCTTCGAGAATCTACAATATTTGTTCAAATATCAGATAAACTTTATGTACTGGCGATATTTCATGTGGAATTTCTCCGGTCGTCAAAACGATATTCAATGTTATGGCGAAATAAATAATGGTAATTGGATTACAGGAATCAGTTTCATTGACGAGTATGTATTGGGTTTAGGACCTCAAGATAATTTGCCATTGGATATTGCCAATAATAAAGGACACAACGTATTTTATATGTTGCCACTTATATTAGGTCTCTGCGGTATATTTTTTCAGTTGACTAGAGGCAAAAAAGGAGAACAACAAATGTGGATTACATTCATGTTGTTCTTTATGACAGGACTTGCCATTGTTCTTTATCTGAATCAAAAACCTTATGAGCCGCGCGAACGTGATTATGCGTATGCTGGATCATTCTATGCGTTCAGTATTTGGATAGGGCTTGGGGTTGCCGCCCTTTGGACGCTGCTCAAACGCTATGTCCCCGAAACTGTGGCTGCGGCTGTGGTAAGTGTGCTGGCTCTGTTGGTGCCTATTCAAATGGTATCTCAAACGTGGGACGATCATGATCGCTCCAACCGTTATACCATGCGCGACTTTGGTATGAATTACCTCCGAAGTGTTGAAAAAGATGCTATTATATTTACCAATGGAGATAATGATACGTTCCCTCTATGGTATGCTCAAGAGGTTGAAGGTTTCAGAACCGATGTGCGTGTATCTAATTTGAGTTACCTGCAAACCGACTGGTATGTAGACCAAATGCGTCGTCAGGCTTACGATTCTCCCCCCCTTCCTATCGAATGGGACAAATCGCGCTATATTGGAGATAAAGGTATGTATGCTTATGTGATTACAAAGCAACAGATCGAAAGTGTTCTGAAACAACAAATGGAAAAGCAAGGCGGTTCGTCGTGGATGAATCAGGTACAAAATACCGATTTTGGAAGCTATTACGATAAAAAAGCCTTTGCTGATACTGTTTCTTTAGATCAGATTATGAATACATTAAAGACTAAGGATAGCTATATACCCAAAAATCCATTTATAGAAGGCGGAGGCAATGAGTTTATCATACCCGGAAATCTTTTATATATGCCGGTTGATACTACTGCCGTCGATTGGAAAGCACTGCATGCCACACCATCGCCTCATATGGTTATCAATCTAGGGAATAAGAATGTTCTGTACCGTCAGGAGCTAATGATTTTGGAAATGCTGAATAATATCAACAAAGACGGATGGAAACGCCCTATATACTTTGCAACTACTGTGCCTTCTGATATGTATTTGAATTTGAAGGATAAAAATCTTATGCTCGAAGGTTTTGCATACCGTGTTACTCCCGGAAAAATAAATCCTACAGGCGTTAATACCGATGTGGCTTATGATAATATGCTTAATAAATTTAAGTGGGGAGGTATCGAAAATCCGAAAGTGTATTTGGATGAAAACAACTTAAGATTATGTAAGACCGGGCGAATCATGTTTAACGAACTTATTACTGCTCTTGTTAATGAAGGTAAGAACGACAAAGCCCTTGCTGCTTTAGATTACTGTTTGAAGGTGATTCCCGCAAACACAGTACCCATGGGTAGCGAATCGGTTGCTTTTGCTGATGCCTATTTTGCAATAGACCAGCCTGCAAAAGCCGAAGCAGTAATAAAGATCATATCAGACAGATCGGAACAGGCTCTAGCTTGGTTTCACCGATTGAAACCCGACCAAATGTCAGGCTCAGCTGGTGATATCAAAACCAATTTCGACAACTTGTTGCGTATTGCCATGGTTTACCAACAACACGGAGACCTGGTTAAATACAAAGCTTTAATTGAAAAAATGCAAGGCTATGCTCAACTATATTATACAAATAGAGTGCCTTCTTTAGGAAATTACGCGTTAAAAAATGTTACCGACATGTCGGTTAGAGGATACTATACTGCCGAAAAAGGCTCTGATACTCAAAAACTTGAAGAGGGGATAGCTCAAAAATCGATGCAGTTGATGCAACAATTTAGTCCTGCCTTATTAAAAGAATATACAAGTCAAAGCAGCAATTAAGATAATATTGCGTCTATAATAATGGAAAGCAAAAATCATGCTTTCCATTATTATATTATAGACGATAATATTTATATATATATGTTGATAGAACAACCACCATTAGCTTACAGGCTCCTGTTTCCGGGAGGACATTGGAGGCTGCCAAGCAAAAAGGACAAAGTAATTTATTTAACTTTCGATGACGGACCCATACCGGAACTTACTCCATGGGTGCTTGATTTGTTGGATAAATATAACGTAAAAGCTACTTTCTTTTGTGTGGGCGACAATGTGAAGAAGTACCCTGATATTTATCAGGATATTTTAGACAGGGGACAGGGGGTTGGTAATCACACTTTCAATCATATACAAGGGTTGGGAACTCGAACCAAGAACTATGTGGAGAATGCTCAATTGGCTTCGGAGTGCATAGAATCTCCTTTGTTCCGTCCACCTCATGGACACATGCGTCTACCTCAATTTTTTCAACTTCGAAAACAGTATAAAATTATCATGTGGGATGTGGTAACACGTGACTACAGTAATAAACAAACTCCCGACGAAGTTTTGGATAATGTGAAGAATTATGCTCGCAACGGTTCTATTGTCGTATTTCACGATTCGTTGAAAGCCGAAAGAAACATGAAATATGCTTTGCCTTTGGCTATCGAATGGCTCAAAGAACAAGGATATATTTTCAAGACAATAGAAGAAGGCTTAGCTGAACAGGCTGCTAACGAAGCAATAGAGACGAGTCGCCATAGCTCAGAAAGCGATAGTCATGAGCTAGTGCGTGAGTATAGATAGACATCCAATTGCCTTCGACAAAGGCAGAAACCAATAATAATAAAGTGCTTTGCGGCTGGTGAAAATTAGTAACTATGCCGCTTACTATTTTAAACTCGTAGCCCGGAACAATCATTATTTGAGTATCAGCTAATAACGTATTTATGGCATGAGAATCCAAATAATCTAAAATGTTCTTTAGTGCTTTTTCTTTTGATATGGTATTATTGCCATTATAAGGCTGCCATTGCTCTACTTTTAAGGCATTAGGATTGCGATTCAACTCCAAAGCAGCTCCAATATAATATAAGCTTTCGAGCGTACGTACTGATGTTGTTCCCACAGCAATGATATTTCTCGGGTGAGCCAATATATGGTCAATAGTTTCTCTTTGTACCGAAATAAATTCGGAGTGCATTTCGTGTTCGTTTATCGTTTCACTCTTTACAGGTTTAAAAGTTCCTGCACCCACATGTAGAGTAACTTCATTGGTTTGAATACCATTTTTCTTTAAGTCTTCAAATACTTTCTCCGTAAAATGTAATCCTGCCGTTGGGGCAGCTACCGAGCCTTTGATCTTAGAATACAGGGTTTGATAAGTATCCTTGTCTTTTTCCTCTGTATCGCGGTTCAAATAAGGCGGAATAGGTAACTCACCCACAGCGTCCAAAATATCGGCAAATGTATATTGAGGGTTATTCCATTCGAATCTAATTACATGTGTGTTGCCTGCCGATTGTAATCGTTCGGCTTTCAATAATACCGTTTGGCTGTTGATGATTACTTCTTTTTCGAGAATGCCTTCTTTCCATTTCTTTAAATTGCCAATCATACATTGCCAAGAACATTGCTGTGTTGTCTGGAAAATCAAATTATAATCGTGAGGCGAATAAGGGTCTAAGCAAAATATTTCGATCTGCGCTCCTGTCGATTTCCTGAAATGGAGGCGTGCCTGAATGACTTTCGTATTATTGAAGATCATCAAACTGTCGTCCGGAAGAAAATCTGCTATAGATGAAAATCTATTATCACTAATCGTTTTGTCTTTATAAACCAGCAATTTAGAATTATCTCTTTCCTCAAGTGGGTACTTTGCTATTTTACTATCGGGCAAATCGTAATTATAATCTTTAATATGTATATGGCGGGGATCAGATAATTTCATTTTTCTCTTTTTTTATCCATCAAAATTAATCAACTTTGTATGAATATGAAAATAAAAGGTCGACGACCTTAAATAAGACAATTTATGAAGGTAGGTGATAAGATACGATTTCTAAATACAACAGGTGGCGGTATAGTTAAAGGCTTTCAGGGCAAAGATATTGTGATAGTGGACGACGATGGGTTTGATACCCCGATACTCATTCGCGAGTGTGTAGTGATTGAGCCGGTTAACGAAGCACAGGTACGCCAATCGGTAAAACCAAAGGCACAGGATACAACCCCCTACCAAAGAGAACCCAAAGTAGAAAGTATTACTCCGATTGTAGAAACTAAAGAGGGCGAACACATCACTGCTTGTTTGGCTTATCTTCCTTTGGATATAAAAACACTAAGTACAACCGGATACGAATGTTATTTGGTGAACGACAGCAACTTCTATCTCTCTTATAATTACATGAGCCGATCCAACAAAGGTTGGATTAGTCGTGCCGTTGGAACGATAGAACCTAATACAAAAATATTTCTCGAAGAGTTTACCAAGATCGATTTGAATGATCTTGAAAAAATATGTGTTCAATTTATCCCTTATAAAGCGGACAAAGCTTTCAGCTTGAAAAACCCTTGTTCTGCAGAAATTCGCATTGATACGGTTAAATTCTATAAGTTGCACAGTTTTAAGGACAACGATTATTTCGACCAAGATGCTATCATCTACTATTTGATGAGAAATGACTTAACCGAGAGAGAATTGTTTGTTTCGGCAGAAGCTATTGAGGAGGCTATGAAAGAAAAAAAGCAATTAGATCGTCAGCAACCCCAACCTATCAAAAAGAGAGATACCTCATCGGATATTCTTGAGATTGATCTGCATATCGAAGAACTGATAGACAGTACCGCCGGGCTGGATGCCAAAGACATTCTTGAATACCAAATTACAAAATTCAGGGAGATAATGGACGAAAATAAAGCAAAGAAGGGTCAGAAGATAGTCTTTATTCATGGCAAGGGCGAAGGGGTTTTAAAGAAAGCTATATTAAACGATCTGAAAACCAGATACAATAATATGAACTATCAGGATGCTTCTTTTAAGGAATATGGCTTTGGGGCAACCATGATTACTATTAAATGATAATGATCTCTCAAAGTAATTGAGACGTAAAGCATTACGTCTCTACCTGTTTGCCTGTGATTTAGGCGTATGCAATACGCCCCTACACTTGTAACTATTTAATAACTAACTAATAATAATTGTATAATGAAACAAAAATTACTTGTATTGTTAATGCTATGTGCAACAATAACATTTTCGGGCTGTGGGGTAACAAACGATCTTACCAGTGCCTATAATGTAACCCAATGTCAGTACGATTATAAATCGATATCGAATCTTACACTTTCGGGTGTAAATTTATCCAATGGAATTTCGCCGACCAGCATTCCTAAATTATTGGGTGTTTTGGGAGGTACGGCATCTTCTATTCCGATGAATTTTACATTGAACCTGAATGTAAAGAATCCGAATACTACTGCCGCCATTATGAATGGTTTGCAGTATATAGTGAGTATAGATGATATACAATTTACATCGGGGCGTGTAGATCAGTCGATGAATGTGGCAGCAGGCAGCACTCAAACTCTTCCTTTGAATATTGGAGTGGATATTGCAACTTTGATGAAAAATAATTCTAAGACTTCGATACAAAATATCGTTAAGAATTTTATTGGAGTAGGTGGCAGCGAATCTAATGTAAAAGTTCAGATCAAGCCTACTTTTATGATTGGTGGAACACCTATTACTTCTCCTGCGTATTTTCCTGTAAGCTTTTCGTTTGGAGGCAAATAGCTGATAGCAAATGAAAAGAGGGTGATTCTAAGTCTCCTTCGCATTTTTGAATAGCAATAGTCTTAACCTAAATATGTGGTGTTGAAGCCTTATATTTGAAAGGTAATTACACCGAAGTCTCTACTAGTGAACAGCTTAATGGGGTGTTGAAGCCTTATATTTGAAAGGTAATTACACCAAAACCAAGGGTAATATTTAGCTTCATTGCGGTGTTGAAGCCTTATATTTGAAAGGTAATTACACCACGCATTGACCTCTCGTTGGATAAGTTGTAGGTGTTGAAGCCTTATATTTGAAAGGTAATTACACCCTCATTGCCATCGCTCTTTCTATTCCCTTTGGTGTTGAAGCCTTATATTTGAAAGGTAATTACACCCTATTTAATATTATATTCTGTTTCCTCTCGGTGTTGAAGCCTTATATTTGAAAGGTAATTACACCGTGGGCGATGGGTAAGTGTCTTCCCTTTTTGGTGTTGAAGCCTTATATTTGAAAGGTAATTACACCTCATCCAATACAGCTGAAAAATGGTCACCTGGTGTTGAAGCCTTATATTTGAAAGGTAATTACACCCTTTATCAACATTGAGATGCCACAGATGTAGGTGTTGAAGCCTTATATTTGAAAGGTAATTACACCTAAGACTAGCAGTATTTAGCTTACCAACAAGGTGTTGAAGCCTTATATTTGAAAGGTAATTACACCGTTCTGGACTTGTTTTTACTATAAAAGTGAGGTGTTGAAGCCTTATATTTGAAAGGTAATTACACCGGCATCCTGTAGGGGCTTAGAAGCTTGTTCGGTGTTGAAGCCTTATATTTGAAAGGTAATTACACCCAATTTCATGCGTTTTGTATTTTTCACACAGGTGTTGAAGCCTTATATTTGAAAGGTAATTACACCTGTTGCATAATTAAAAACAAAGCGTTAGCTGGTGTTGAAGCCTTATATTTGAAAGGTAATTACACCAGTATTAGACGAATTTACAACCCCTACAAAGGTGTTGAAGCCTTATATTTGAAAGGTAATTACACCCTGTTCTTATATCGAACTCCGGTCTCACCGGTGTTGAAGCCTTATATTTGAAAGGTAATTACACCGAAGTCTCTACTAGTGAACAGCTTAATGGGGTGTTGAAGCCTTATATTTGAAAGGTAATTACACCACACTTGTGCTGGATGAATTTGACAAATCTGGTGTTGAAGCCTTATATTTGAAAGGTAATTACACCTACATTCTTATCTAAAAAAACAGATGTATTGGTGTTGAAGCCTTATATTTGAAAGGTAATTACACCGTGATGTCGGAGTTTGTGGTTAAACCTATCGGTGTTGAAGCCTTATATTTGAAAGGTAATTACACCCGGAATCACAGCCCGATAATTGTTTGATAAGGTGTTGAAGCCTTATATTTGAAAGGTAATTACACCAAATAGTCCTTTTCAAACCATACGATGTACGGTGTTGAAGCCTTATATTTGAAAGGTAATTACACCTACATTGTCAATGGCAATTTGAGCCTGTTCGGTGTTGAAGCCTTATATTTGAAAGGTAATTACACCTTGAAGATTCGCATGATTTCGCCATTTCTCGGTGTTGAAGCCTTATATTTGAAAGGTAATTACACCGGCAACCCATTCGATTTTATGTGACAGATTGGTGTTGAAGCCTTATATTTGAAAGGTAATTACACCTGTGACGTTGTTGATATATCTCGTAACGGGGGTGTTGAAGCCTTATATTTGAAAGGTAATTACACCGGTAACGAGGTGATGCCTGTGTTACGCAGGGGTGTTGAAGCCTTATATTTGAAAGGTAATTACACCCTGATTTAACTAACAGCCCAATTAGAGAGATTTGGGCTGTTTTTCATAAATAAGAGTATAAACCATTTTATTGTAAAAGAAATTTTAGTAGTTTTATGATGTTAAATACAATATTTAAGAATAGCCTTATAGAAAAAACCAATTATGAAAGAGCAAACCAAGACTACACCCCTTATTTATGATTTTCAAAACCAAAATGATAAGTATTATTTTGCAGGATTGTTAAACCAAGCAGACCTCAACTTTAGAATGGCATTGGTAGAGTTAGCTAAACGATGTGGAATAAAGCATGGTTTGAATAAAGCCAACGAAGGGGATAATAATGAAAAAGAAACTATTAGTTGGATTGAGGATAGTTTCGATGACAAACTAAGCGAAACCGATTGGAATCACCGCACTACATTATTATCTGATTTTCTTCCATTTGTTGGCGAAATTTCTAACAAGATGATAGATGGAAAAAAAGTTCCGGTAGATCGCAGCATTTTTCGAAGTGAACTAATATTGCTTTACAAAAATTTGATCGCATTAAGAAACTTGTATACACATAAGCACCATGATGAAGTCGTTTTGGATAAAAAGTTTTTCGGTTTACTCGACAAGCTGTTATTACAGGCTGCAAAAACAGTTCGGAAACGCAGATTGAGGAATGAGACTTACAAACCCGCTCTTCCCAAACAGTTTGAAAAAGATTACTTAGAAGCTGTGGCTAGTTATGTGCAACATAACGCTAAAATTGAAGAATTATGTAGGGTCGAAAAACTAAATGCAGGCTTCAATCTTAAACAATTTCAGAAAAAAAATCCCAAATATAAAAAAGAAGATTTCCATAGAATTTACTTGAACAGAGCCATGTCGGAAGTCCTTGAAAAGGAAAAAAACACAGGTGAACTCTTTCTAAAAGACAATCAAAAATCGGAAAGTACAGATAAACCGGGACAACTTAGTCAAAGTGGCTTTATATTTTTCTTATCTCTTTTCCTTCCACGAAAAGAAGCAGAAGATGTATTAAACCATACCCATAATTTCAAAGCCGGATACCAATTACGATACTTAGCTAAACGATGGACGTATACTGTATTTTATTACAAAGGAATTCGCCATACTTTACGTAGCGAGTTTAGCAAAGAAGCCTTACTTTTGCAAATGGTGGACGAACTAAGCAAATGCCCTGCTGAATTATTCGATGCTCTTCCCGATAACAAACAGCAAGAGTTTATCATGGACAAGAACGAGTATTACAAAGACAACGAAGAGAACGATGGTACCCCCGAAGAGTCGCTTGTGAGCCATTTAGTCATACGTAAACGTTACCAAGACAGGTTTCCATATTTAGCAGTTCGTTTTTTAGACGAATTTGCAGGCTTCCAATCGCTCTGTTTTCAATTAAAGCTGGGTAAATATAATCATGATACACGTACTAAGACTTTTAAGGGTATAAATACGACTACCGAACGTAGTATCAGACAAGAAATTAAAGTTTTTGGCAAGTTATCGGATGTACATAAAGCCAAGCTGGAGTATTTTACAAATCGAGCCGAAACCGATGAAAACCCAACTAAAGGCTGGTTACAATATCCGAATGTTAGTTATGTACTTGATAATAATAATATTCCCATCTACTTCAATAAATTTACCGAAAAGCAAATACCGGTAATCAAAAACACAGCAAAAGATAAGTCCTCAAAAGTCGATTTAATAAAAATATTAGGATTTGAGGAATCAGAAATTTGTGCCGAAGCTCCTCATGCGTTTTTAAGTACAAATGAACTACCTGCACTTCTATACCGATTTTTCGAAGAAAATAAAAAGAAGAAAAAGCATCCCGATGCAGATAAACAAATAGGGAATAACCCGATAGGGCAAGGGGTTGAAAATCAGATCTCAGGAAAGATAAAAAAGCATTATCATTTCGTTCAAAATATTCAACAAAACGAATGCCTCTCTGATAAAACAATTCCCAAGCGTTTGGTAAAGAGCTTAAATGAGAATAAAACGAATGGGGAAATTGATTTCAAGAAATTGACGGATGCCATCAAAAAGCAAATTGAAGATTGTCAACAAAAACGAGCTTGGATAGATTCGAAAAAAGAAGAACAAAAGAATCAGATAGAAAAAGACCGAAAAAGCAATAGGTTTACAAAAAAATATTGGTTACTGAACACCCAAGAGATTGGAGAAACAGCAAGCTGGTTGGCAAAGGATATAAAACGCTATGTATCGAAAACCAATCGTAAAAACTGGAAAGGTCGCCATCAAGCAGAGTTGCAAGCATTACTGGCATTCTATGATAGTAAAAAACAAGAAGTTGAAATTTTACTCAAAGATGAGATAGGTATTATTATAACCAAATATGCTCCTTTAGTAGCTATGTTTCGGAAAAAGACACTTGTGGATGCTTATTATGCTTATTTAACTGAAAAAGAAGAACTTCTAAAAGGCTACAAGCTTCTTATTGAAAATAATGCAGAAAACTACAACCTTAAGGCTATCAGAAAAAATATAGACGAGATATTCGAGCATTTTGACAAAAGTAAATACGTATATACTGATGCTACCTATCTCAGTAATTTATTACAAAAACCTTTTAACTTACCACGAGGTTTGTTCGATGATAAAAATGTATTCACATCGAAAGGAAACAAAGATGAACGGCAGTCATGGTTTGCATTGGCAGAAGATACTCCAAAGCAGGCATTCTATATGTACCCAAGGGCTTATCGGGTCAAAGATGAAAATGGGAAAACGAAAGAAATAAAAAATTTTGATACACACGAAAATATTAATGACAAGGGAGATTTTGATACCGACATAAAAAAACAAATTGTTACAAACGAAAAACACATTCGCAAAATAGCTCGTCAAGATTATTATTTGTTAGAAATGATAAAGTTCTTATTCGAAGATCTAAAAATACAAGTGGGCGGAGATATAACTCTTTGTGATGCCTACCTCGAACGTAATGATATTCAACGGAATATTAACATTGCTCGTAATCAAAACAACAAACAGGAAGGTGATTGTTCGGAGAATATTTACAGGATATCCAACTTACTGGAAAAGCGAATCAGTATTAAATTATTTGGAGGTAAAATTTCGTTAACAGATGTCGCACTCAAAGATATAGGTAAGCACCGATCGTTGGAAAAGGATAAACGTATTTTTGATCTGTTGAGTTATCCCGATAGAGATTATACAGCAGTTACCGAACTTATTAATGAAATAGAAAACTATGAGTACGTACGTAGGCATATGATCTTTAAAGCGATACATAAATTAGAAGATATTATTTATATTCTTGCCAAAAAGAATAACGAAATTGAGAAATTGGAAGAAAATGGAAATCCTAATTTTCAAAAATATATAGAATATTATTACACAAAAAAAGGGATTCTTTTTGAAAAGAATAACAACCCTTTGATTATTATTCGCAATAGATTTTCACATAATCAATTACCCGATTCATCAGAATATGGTCATATAGGAACTATAGTTCAGCGGAATAAAGAAGAATTAATCGGAGACTATTTATTGCGAATATTATCTGACTTTTCGAATGCTCTCCAGATTTTTTGAAGACGGTATTTGAAAACATTGAACACGATATCAGTATTAGATCATACCGAAACTTAGTCTTTTTCTCAGAGCGTAAAATCTATCAAAGGCGGATAAAGCCCGATGTATTCTTCGGTGTTTTCGTCAGCATATGCAATTTTCAGATTCTCTAAAAGATCGTTTTCTTCCAACACTTCTAAGATGGTATGTACTGCAATGTTTTTGTCTACCACGTAGCAGAATATATTCATGGTGCTCGATCCGATATCGCCTCCGTCACAATGACCGTTACCTGTCCATCCCAAACAGTTATTGAAAACAGATTCTACGTAATCTCTTTTTTCGATTAACTCGGCTTGGTCGGCATCCTTTCCGTACGAATACTGTACAATCAGTTCGGTTAAATCGCCCCATTCTTCGTAACCTGCCTCTTTTTGTTCGCTGATATATCTGCCTAACAAAACGTCTATGGGAATGTCTCTGTTTTTGGTATGCAATTCATCGGTGTCTCCCACTTCGCCCAGTTTTCCTTTGTGAATAGTGAGGGTTTTGTCTTCGTTTACCCATACTTCAAAATAATAGGTTGCAATGTCCGATTTTTTGTAAAGTTTTACCATTCTCAAGTCGGTTTCTTCGGTGTTCAAGGCGCTGTCGTCATTCCACTCGGTAATATTAGGCACTTTCCCTTTCGAATAATATTGAGTAAACAGGCTGATGATGTCGCTTTGCTTAGTATAGGTACGGCTGTAATGTTTAAAATTATCGTCCGATCCAAATACAAACCTCATTTCTACATAGTACTCATTATTCTGCTTGATAACTTGTATGTAGATACTATTATCGATGGGAGCTTTAGGCTCTAAGATAATGTAGCTGTCTTCATCTTCGGTAAGGCTCTGTATGGTTGCCTTAAGTATTTCTAAGTCGTGCTTACGAACACTGCTTCCGTCTTTTATTAATTTGAATTGTATCATCGGTTACTATTTTACATGGATTAAATGAGCGAGTCCTTCGGACAAAAAATGCCCGAAATCAAGTTCGAAATTGGGTGTAAATATTCCCTGCCCCAATTGTCCCTTAATTTCATCTATTTCCCAGAAGCGTCCATCTGAAACTTCTTTCATATCTATTTGTGGTTTTTGGTCGGCTACAGTATAAAAACAGTATGTCAATTCTCTTTCTATATCCGTTTCTATTATATATTTATCCAAATAATGAATAGTTAGGTTGTACAAACCTATTTCTTCTTGGGCTTCTCTTAAAGCAGCTTGTTCAGGAGTCTCATTTAGGTCGATATGTCCACCCACCGAAGAGTCCCATTTGTTGGGCTGTATATCTTTTGTTGCAGAACGTTTTTGCATAAACAGCTTCCCTTCCGAATTAAAAACATGAAGGTGTATTACCGGATGCAACAATTTAGAACCTCTGTGACATTCGCTGCGTGTGGCTTGTCCTATAACATTGCCCTGTTGATCTACTAGAGGGAATATTTCGTCTTGCATCATTTTAGAATCCATGTGTAACTAATCGGTCTTCGTAAACACCATTTTTAAAGATCCATAATACTAGATAGCCTCCTGCTCCATCGCCATTTAATGATGACAGGTATAATCTATTTTCGTCTTTATCATAGAAAGCCTCTACACTTGATAAATTGGGGCTGAATAGGTCTTCGAATGCAGATTTTGGAAAGAATATCTGTTGTAAGCCGATAGATATAGTAATAGATTTGTATTGCTCTCGTGGCACATTACCATCGGCTCCCCATATGTTATTGCTGTTGATCTGAATTAGATTTCCGTCCTGATTATAGGTCAAATAGTAATTCTTAGCTATAAAATTTTCCTTTTCTATACCTATTTTGATGGATCCGTTTGTAAGTAGTACCGATTTGTCGGTTTCTTTCAATATAGGTATTTTTTCATATTCGGATAGTTCGACTAGTCGTGATTTATGAATACTGCCACCTTCTCCAATACCACCTCTGCTATAGTCTATCGTAACCCACTCTCCATCAGAATCAAAAATAAATACAGGTTTATTCGTAAGCAGTTTGTCTACGACTATGCCTTTTTCGTTTCTTATATTTGCATATCCGTCTAGGTCTTTTACTACTGCAAAAGATTGACTCATACCCAACTGGATATTAAAAAGGAGAATGGCTAAAATTATTACATATTTCATTTTACTGTTTCTTATTTAAGAGTTTTCTTAACTCATCATTATTCAGATTCTCGACCTTACCATCAAATGATAAACGAAAAGCACATCCAGTTTTCCATTCCGAGCAACCGTATGCAGCTTTTCCTTTCAGCAGCTTTCCTTTTTTACAAAGCGGACATACTACAGACTCATCTGATTTGGAAGTTGCTGTTTCTTTTTTATTTTCCGTAGGTTCTTTTTTCTTACGAGGCGAAGCCGGTTTTGCGGGCTTAGTTTCTTGCACTTTTACTTCTTCTATCTCAATAGACTTTCTCGAATAATCGTTCCGTACATTCATTACGATTTCAGTAAGCATTTGCTTTAACTCATCGATGAATATTTTTGTATCGTATTGATTTCGTTCTATTTTACGAAGTTTATTTTCCCACATCCCGGTAAGCTCTGCCGATTTAAGCAACTCTTCCTGAATAGTTTGTATCAACTGTACTCCTGTAATAGTTGCTATAAGATTCTTCTTTTCTTTGCGAACATAATTCCGCTTAAATAGGGTTTCTATAATAGCAGCACGCGTAGATGGGCGACCTATTCCGTTCTCTTTTAGAGCATCTCTCAACTCATCGTTTTCAACCAGTTTTCCGGCAGTTTCCATTGCTCTAAGTAGTGTTGCTTCTGTATAATATTTAGGAGGCGAAGTCCACTTTTCGGTTAAAGATGGTTCATGTGCGCCACGTTCTCCTTTCTCGAAAATGGGTAGGATGCTCTCTTCGTCTTTGTCCTCTTTTTCGGAATCGTCGGAAGCCGAATTATTGGATTGCTTTTCAAAAACAACCCGCCAGCCTTGATCTAGAATTTGTTTTCCCGTCACCTTAAATTCCACTTTGGCGGCTTCCCCCAAAACTGTGGTGGTAGATACTTTACAATTGGGATAAAATACAGCTATAAACCGCCTGGTGACCATGTCGTATACCTTACGCTCGTTTTCGGTAAGGGCATTTGCACGTACTCCGGTGGGAATAATGGCATGGTGATCGGTTACTTTGCTGTTATCGAACACTTTTTTCGATTTCTTGATTTTAGAAGCAAGTATGGGAGCCACTAAATCTTCGTAACCCATCAAACCTTTTAAAGTAGCAGGTACTTTGGGGAATATATCGTCACTCAAAAAAGTAGTATCAACACGAGGATAGGTGGTGAGTTTTTTTTCGTAGAGCGATTGTATGGTTTTCAGTGTATCTTCTGCCGAAAAAGCAAACTTCTTATTACATTCTACCTGTAGCGATGTGAGGTCAAATAATCGGGGTGGAAGCTCCTCCCCTGCTTTTGTGGTAACGTCTGTTACCTCAAAATCGGACTGCTTGATTGTTTCGAGAAATTTTTCGCCTTCTTCTTGTGAGGTGAAGCGTCCTTTGCTCGCCGAAAAAGTGGTATCTCTATAAATGGTCTTTAATTCCCAATAAGCTTCGGGTTTAAAGTTTTCTATCTCTAATTGCCTGTTTACTATTAGGGCTAGTGTTGGGGTTTGCACTCTTCCGATAGATAGCACCGACTTGTTTTGTCCGTATTTTATGGTATATAGCCTTGTTGCATTCATGCCCAATAGCCAATCGCCGATGGCTCGAGACAATCCGGCTTCGTACAATTTGTCAAAGTCGCTCTGTGGTCGCAGATTATGAAACCCCTCACGGATAGCGTCTTCGGTAAGAGACGAAATCCACAGGCGTTTAACGGGGCATTTGGCTTGTGCCTTTTGCATCACCCAACGTTGTATAAGCTCTCCCTCTTGCCCGGCATCACCGCAGTTTATGATCTCGTCTGCGTGGGCAAATAGGCTCTCTATAACCGAAAATTGTTTGGCAACTCCTTCATTTTCTATCAATCTGATTCCAAACCGAGGAGGAATCATCGGCAGCAGATCCAACGACCAACGTTTCCATTGGGGAGAATATTCGTGTGGTTCTTTGAGGGTGCAAAAATGACCGAATGTCCAAGTTACTTGGTATCCGTTTCCTTCAAAATATCCGTCTTTTTTGTTTTTTGCTCCTAAAACATGGGCTATTTCTCTGGCTACACTTGGTTTTTCGGCTATACAAACTTTCATAA
>JAVBJR010000657.1:0-5978 GCA_031546965.1 Dysgonomonas sp. | reverse complement strand
AAAAAAATTGAATTTTCAGCCAATGAGGCCAAGCGCCTCTGCAGCTTCAGCCAATGGCAGCACTAATCAATGGCGCTCCAGTGTACGTATCTCACACCCGTACTCCTAAGCGTACTCCTCAGATACGAAACTAAATAATTAATATCTGTGGCAATAACGCTTCAAATGGCCTCAAGTTTTGGGACAATGTTCCTAAATTAGTGCCAATCCAATGCTAATTTTTTCAGGGTATGTTGCAAAACCTGTTCAGTTCACCTTTAATGAGTGGAAATAAACATTGGTATTTCTATGTTATTGCACTGGTTTATACATAAATGTAACTTATTATTATTGCTCAATCTGTAAGAATAAGTTTAAAGTGCCTGTAGTTGCAAAAAAAACTATGAAATGATTTATTTTGATAGTTACTTGTTTTCCTGGAATTTTATGGGAAAAGCCATGGAATTTTAGTAGTGACATCCAGCACTAGTGAATAGTTGGTACGCTAATATGGATACTGTAGGAAAATCCCCAAAAATACGCAACACAGCCATGCTTGTTTTTGATTATTGAGTACTGAAATACATCTTCGCTGTTTTTACTTGGTGGCTGCGAAAAGTGCGCATGATTTGATAAATTTGTCAAGTGCCCCAACATTAAATTGCAGTCAGACTTTTAGGGAAAAATGTCCGCTTTGATACATTTTCGAAGAAATCTTTGCCCCACAAATAATGGTCCTTGGTTGCATTTGCCATTGGTGAAAATTCCATTGTAAATCTCTTACAGATACAAGTTGGCTTTGATGGAAATAAACATTCAAATTCGGACAATAAATGTCATTAAATATGCTCATCTCCAATCTTCATCTCTCTCGTTGGCACTCATCATCCGCATGTACCTCAGTACCCAAGATGCTGCACGTATGCATACCCCACAAGGTAGAGTGCAAAACAGGGATGAGATCCCTATCCTTTTGAATCGGCATTTGCAGTGGTCAATCATATCTGTCCGCAAGGTTACGCGATCACAAGATTGATTTAGCCCACTTTCTTGCGTTACTGCAAAATGCAGTGGAACAAGTGACAGACAACCAACTTCTTCAATATCGCTGGGTCCCATTTAGCACAAGACCCAAAAGTGATTTTTCTGGCAAGAATATGTGAAAACCTGACCAAGAGGGCACTTTTTTCTGCAAGTCAGACTCGAATTCCATATTAGCAAACTTGACAAATGTATTAAATAATGCGCACCTATCGCAGCCATCAAGTAAAAACAGGTAAGACGTATTTTAGTACTCCATGATCAAAAATACGCAAGGTTGTGATGCATAATATTGGGGTTATTTTCGTACAGTAGCTACAACAACGTACCAACCCCACACAATTGGTCCTTTTCAACTGGTAATAATTGCTGCAAAGCGAACGTATGTATGATTGAGTTGTGTTTGTACATGCAACAAGTCAAACTTGGAACAGCTGTTGTCAGCAAGTGATTTGCATTTACAATTAAAGCAGTCAAAAAATAAAAAGTTTAAAAAAACTTGTACCATCTAACTGTGTTCCATATAAACAACATACTTTTTTCGAAACAGCTCTAATTTCTTCCCCCTTTGCAACCTTTTGTCTGAAAGCTTAAAGAGGGGGGAAATGCAATTTTGAAATTAGATTACTGATACGAAATTGGGAAGGGAAGATTTTTAAAAGGGAATAAATTTAGACAGGGGAATACATTTTGAAAAGCAATACATTTAGAAAGGGGAATAAATTTGGAAAGGGAAGACTTTGAACGGGAATAAATATGGAAAGGGAATAAATTGGAAAGGGGAACAAATTTGGAACTCATACAATTTGGAAGGGATGAGATTTTGATAGCGAATATATTTTGTAATGAAATAAATCTAGAAAGGGAATCAATTTGGAAAGGGAGTTTAGAACAAGTAAAATATTAAAGGCAATTCATTTCGAAAGGGAAAATTGTACTGAAAAACCAACCTTCCTTCAAAAATCCAATCATTTCCGATACTACACGGACCATTTCCCAACCATTTACCGCAACAGAATTTGAGCTTATCGATTCAAAAAACCGCGTGAGTTACGCTCAACCAAACTTTCCAAAACCTTCTCGTTGCGGTCTAAATTGACGTTTTTCTGTCCAGAAGCTAGTCGATTGGTCCAGAAACGTAGCTTCACAATGGCCGCAACTCATCTTTATTACAAAATGGCATATCTGCAACTGTGAACTACCTTTTTCCAAGGTATCGAGACGACTCGCTTCCTGATATTGTTGTCCGCATACTCTATGATCTGCACCCAGATGCCGTTCATGTAAACCATCGCGTCAATAAAACTTGCACGTGTTGAATATACAACTGTTCTGAAAGAGCTAGTACACCAGCATACATTCCCTACATGTAATACTCGTGGATAATTATGATTAGTACCATCCAATGCTGCGCTAAAACGCATTCACGTACCCACAACACTTTGTACTTTGACATGTTGCGCTTCAGAAATTTGGATTGATGAAATGCAAATTGGGAAGTAATTCTATTTCAATTATTGGAACGAATTTCGGAATCAATTTGGAAAATCAAATCAATAATAAAATTGGAAATAAAATTAGGAATTATATTTAGAATTGAAATAAAATTAAAAAGGGAATACATTTGGAACCAAAATGTAATTGGAAAGCGCATAAATTTGGAATGTGAAAAATGTTGCAAAGTTAATAAATTTGGAAAGCAAATATATTTGGAACCGAAATCAAATTAGAAAGGGAGCACATGTGGAAAGGGAATACAGGTAGAATTGGAATAAAATTGGCAAGGGAATAAATTTGGCACCGAAATATAATTGGAAAGGGAAGAGATTTTGATAAGGAATAAATTTTAAAATAAGTTTTGAAATAAATTTGGAGATGGGGAAGTAAATTTAGAAATACATTTGGAAATTCAATACAGAAATAAATTTGGAAGTGTGGAAGTAAATTTGGAAATACATTTGGAAATTCATTAGGTATGGAAATAAATTTGGAAATAGGGAAATAAATTTGGAAATGGGTAAGTAAATTTGGAAATAGGGAAATAAATTTGGAAATGGGGGAAATAAGTTTGGAAATGGGGAAGTCAATTTGGAAATGGGTAAGTAAATTTGGATATAAATTTGGAAATTGAGGAAATAAATTTGGAAATGGGGAAGTAAATTTGGAAATTCAATACATAAATAAATTTGGAAATGGGGGAAATAAATTTGGAAATGTGGGAAATAAATTTGGAAATTCAATACAGAAATAAATTTGAAAATGGGGCAATAAATTTGGAAATGGGGGAAATACATTTGGAAATGGGGGAAATACATTTTGAAATGGGGGAAATACATTTGGAAATGGGGAAATAAATTTGCAAATGGGGGAAATACATTTGCAAATAGGGAAGTAAATTTGGAAATAAATTTGGAAATGGGGAAGTAAAATTGGAAATGGGGAAGTAAATTTGGAAATGGGGAAGTAAATTTGGAAATAAATTTTGGAAATTCAATACAGAAATACATTTGTAAATGGGAAAATAAATTTGGAAATCGGGAAGTAAATTTGTAAATGAGGAAATAAATTTGAAAATGGGGAAGTAAATTTGTAAATGAGGAAATAAATTTGGAAATGGGGAAGTAAATTTGGAAATGGTGAAGTAAATTTGGAAATGAATTCTGAAATTCAATACAGAAATCAATTTGGAAATAAGGAAATACATTTTTGAAATGGGTAAGTAAATTTGGAAATGGGGAAATAAATTTGCAAATGGGGAAGTAAATTTGGAAATTGGGAAGTAAATTTGGAAACAAATTTGGAAATTCAATACAGAAATAAATTTGTTAATGGGAAAATGAATTTGGAAATGGGGAAGTAAATTTGGAAATGGGGAAATAGATTTGGAAATTTTCGAAGTAAATTTGAAAATGGGGAAATACATATTTTCGTCAGGATTATATTTCACTTTCTGTATTTATTATCAAGTTTAAACACAAAGCCATTTTGCGGTCGTTGTGCATTATTTTATATTATTTTTGCAAAAATCTGTTTTTACATTTTTCATAATTGCTTGTTGTTTATTTTTTTAATAAAATAACACAAAATGGTTTATTTCTTTGACAAATGCAAACCTGTATGTGTATGATGGAAAACCTGCCTGAGGTTGAACCAACCCTATGACCACGATGTATTAAATGAACTACCTTTTTCCAGATTGTATCCTAAAATTATTAGAAACAAGTCTGAAAAACGCATGAAACAATGCATGACAATGTCAAAACAACCGTCCGTTAGGCCTAAAACGTCGGGAATCTTTTACGAAAATGAAATTTTACTTGACTTATCTTCAAAATAATCATCCACGAGTTCCTCGACATCATCCTGATGCAGTTGAGCGAGTTAAGCATCAAGATTCCTGTGGATGGCTGATAATTTGCTTGCATTGAAGAGGATTGTAGATTTCACCATTGATTTCACACTGCCATTTTTGACGCCTTTATTTTTGGAGAATAACAATTTTTCCCTTGAAAAGTGCACTGCGTTGAATCTCCATTGTAACTGATATGCTACCAGCGCCACCTTTCCGCCAGTCGCAAAAATTTAAGTTGCGCGGATGCCATAGAGTGGGCTCGAGAGTGGGGTTACGTCTCGCCTTCCGCTCTCGACAGGTGGCGCTCCGAAGATTTTGTTCATTCGCTGGAAATTTAACTTGGGCGAGATAGAGAATTTTTCGGTCGTCGTATTATTTCTCTGCAATTGTTGTCACAATCTTCTCTGAACACAGTTTCATTGATGTAAAACATCGTTCTCTTTCGTTTAAAATTAGTTTGGTGGCGATTGGAGCAACGGTTGCCGAGTTATGGATTTTTTAATGCGTTTCCCGCTTAAAAATCTGGTTTAAGTTACGTTTTCTTTGTAATAAAATTACGGCATGTACATTTTTAGTAAACAAAAGTATGCTCTGTCTTTTAAAAGTAGTTTCAATGCGATCGAATGTATGGATCCTTAGGTATGGATTTTTTGAAGTGCGATGGGTTGGCGCGAACGAGCGCGGACAAGGTCGGATTGGCGCGGACAAGGTCGGGTTGGCGCGGACGAGCGCGGATACTTGAAATTCTTCTTTTAGATCGCAGCGGACAATTTTAACTGCGTTTTATAACGGCGCGGACTATTTTAATTCATTTTAACACCAGCGCGCGGACTATTTTAATTCATTTTAACACCAGCACGGACTTTATAAATTCATTATAACACCAGCGCGGACTGTTTTAATTCATTTTAACACCAGCGCGTACTTTTTAAATTCATTTTAACACCAGCGCGGACTAGTTACATTCATTTTAACACTAGCGCGGACTTTTAAATTAATTTATACACCGGCGCGGACTATTTACATGCAGTTTAATACCAGCGCGGACTATTTACATGCATTTTAACACTAGCGCAGACTTTTAAATTAATTTAAATGCCCGTGCTGATGTAAAATGAGTTTAAAGGTGAACAGAAAGGTTTTCCTTACCCTGCTTCAATCTTAAACTGCTGATGCATTTAATGTCGAGGAAACTAGTTACGACATCCGTTTTCACGACAAAAATTTACCTACGGCGATATTAAACGGAAAAGTTGAGGCCGTTCGTAACGGATTTTTACCACATTCGGACGTCATAAACGTTCTAAACGTCAGAAACTGAAACGCCGTACCTACTCCCGCATGCCTAACGCCAAAACGTGACGTCACAAACGCGAAATCGTGGGTGGTGAAATCCACCATCATCGGCCGACTTCGGCATTTCAATCCTGATCAACCGCGTAAGTAATAAATTCCGGATTATTTTTACGAAGTAGACTAGCGATTAAACTAACTAATCTCATGTTCTCATGCAAATCTGTGCGATCGCGATTTCACCTTTCTGTTCTCCTTTAAATACTCCGCGCTGGTGTACAAATGAATTTAAATACTTCTCGCTGGTGTACAA
>JAVBJR010001160.1:0-2965 GCA_031546965.1 Dysgonomonas sp. | reverse complement strand
GTGGTGCCGACGGCGCTCACTAATTATGCCAGAAGATGGTGGAAGTTTGAAAATGGGTTTACCTGTTGGGTTACCTTTAAAACCGAATTCCTCCGAGCTTTCCTCCCCGAAGAATACAGTAGCCTGCTAATGCGTGATCTCGAGCGCCGTACCAAGATGTGGATGAACCATTGTTATCTTTTATCCACGCAATTGAGATGCTGTACCGCAGGGCAGGCCGAACGAGACAGAAGATGGGAAGGTCTCGAGAGTGTTGAGACAGGTGAATCCGACTTTTAGGCAATTGTTGCGCGGGTTGGATTTTAAGTCACTGGCGGAAATAGCCAGGCAGGCACCCCATTTTGAGGCCATGGCATGTTTGGACAGTCGGTATAGCCGACCACCCCCACCCGAAGAGTTATTTGAGGCTAACACTTTTTGGGAATCTAAGAAACCGCGAGATTCCAAGGGCTCGCGAAATGCTAAGCACGGGTCTAGTAGAGACCGCCGCGACAAAAATCGCAGTGCGATGTGTTCCATTTCCAAACGCGTTCCATTTTCAAATTTGTTCCAGTAAAAATACATTACACTTTCAATTGTTCAAATACCAAATACGTTGAATTTCCAAATGCGTTCCATTTTCAATTTTTATTGTTCCAAATGCGTTCCATTTCCAAATGTGTTCCGTTTCCAAATGTGTTCCACTTCCAAATTCATTTTGTTTCCAAATATGTTCCATTTCCAAATTCGTTCCATTTCCAAACTACATTTAGAAATGTATTCCAAATGTGTTCCATTTTCAAATTTGTTCCAGTAAAAATACATTACACTTTCAATTGTGTTCAAATACCAAATACGTTCCATTTCCAAATGCGTTCCATTTTCAAATTTGTTTGTTCCAAATGTGTTCCACTTCCAAATGCGTTCCATTTCCAAATGTGTTAAGTCCCAAATACGTTCTATTTCCAAACTCAAGTTCCAAATGCGTTCCATTTCCGTTCAACATCCGAACTCCACTTCCAAATGTGTTCTGTTTCCAAATGTGTTCCATTTCCAAATTTAAATTGCAAATATGTTCCATTTTCAAATTTCCTCCAGTTCCAAATGCGTTCCACTTTCAAATGTGCTCCATTTCCAAATTCCAGTTCCAATTGCGTTCCACTTCCAAATGCGTTGCACTTCCAAATGTGTTCCATTTTCAAATTTGTTCGATCCAAATGTGTTCCATTTCCAAATGTGTTCCATTTCCAAATGTGTTCCGTTTTCAAATTTGTTCGATCCAAATGCGTTCCATTTCCAAATGTGTTCCATTTCCAAATGTGTTCCGTTTCCAAATGTGTTCCACTTCCAAATGCGTTGTTTCCAAATATGTTCTATTTCCAAATTTGTTTCATTTCCAAAGTCCAGTTAGAAATGCATTCCAAATGTGTCCCATTTCCAAATTCCAGTTCTAAATGAGTTCCGTTTCCAAATTCCATTTCTAAATGCATTTCATTTCCAAACGTGTTTCAGTTCTAAATCCGTTCCATTTCTAAACTACAGTTCCAAATGCGTTTAACTTCCAAATGTGTTCTACTTCCAAATGCGTTCCATTTCAAAATGCATTCCATTTCCAATTTCCTGTTCTAAATACGTTCCTTTTCCAAATGTGTTCTATTTTCAAATCCGTTCCATTTCGAAATTCCATTTCCAAATGTAGAGCAAATTTTAAAATGGGACACATTTAGAACTGGAGTTTGGAAAAGGAACGCATATGAAACTGGAATTTGGATTTGGAATGGATTTGGAACTGGCATCGTTCGAAAAATCTTGGTTCAATTTATTGTCTATACGTAAATGGCGTCATTATTTCAATGCAAATTACAATTTAGCCAAACGTGCCAAATGGAACAGGTGAGCTTAGTGTGTTCCAATAGTCGGAATGAAACGGGGTTTGCACCATTTGATTCAGAACCTTTAAAACTTTAATGTACCCTGTTTGGAATCGTTCGAAATATCTTGGTTCAATTTTTTTTTTGCAAAGTGTGCCCAGTGGAACAGGGGAGCGAAGTTTGTGGAACGGATTTGGAACTGGAGTTTGGAAATGGAAAACATTTGGAACTGGAATTTGGAAATGGAACATATTTGGAAATGGGATCGAACATGTATTCGATACATGCAAGAATACATGTTCGATTCCAATTCTAAATATGTTCCATTTGCAAATTCCAGTTCAAAATGCGTTTTATTTCCAAATGTGTTTATTTCAAAATGCGATCCAAATAAAAATTCCAGTTTCATATGCGTTCCATTTCCAAACTCCAGTTCTAAATGTGTCTCATTTTAAAATTGGTTCCACATTTGGAAATGGAGCGGATTTGGAAATATGACACATTTGGAAGTGGAACGCATTTGGAAGTGGAACACATTTGAAAGTTAAACGCATTTGGAACTGGAGTTTAGAAATGGAACGGATTTAGAACTAAAACACATTTGGAAATGGAACGCATTTAGAAATGGAATTCGGAAATAAAACTCATTTAGAACTGGAATTTGGAAATAGAGCACATTTGGAACAAACACATTTTGGGATATGACGCATTTGGAAATGGGACACATTTGGAAATGGAACACACATGAAACTATAATTTGGAAGTATAGAGCATTTGGAAATGGAACACATTTGGAATGCATTTCTAACTGCAGTTTGGAAATGGAACGAATTTGGAAATTGAACATATTTGGAAACAAAATGCATTTGGAAGTGGAACACATTTGGAAACGGAACACATTTCGAAGTGGAACACATTTGGAAACGGAACACATTTGGAAATGGAGCGCATTTGGAAAAAAACAAATTTGAAAATGGAACGCATTTGGAAATGGAACGTACTTGGTATTTGAACACAATTGGAAATGTAATGTATTTTTACTGGAACAAATTTGAAAATGGAACGCACTTGGAAATGGAACGCATTTGGAAGTGGAACGCATTTGGAAGTGGAAC
>JAVBJR010001180.1:0-2587 GCA_031546965.1 Dysgonomonas sp. | reverse complement strand
GTTTTACCAGAACTCCTGTTATAGTGAACTTTTTTCAAAAAAGTTTCTTTTATCAGAAGTGCGGATGTAAGAAACTTCGGTTATAAGAACCAAAATATGTGGTCCCTTCGAGTTTCTTATAAACGGATTTCACTGTATAGGTCGAATTTTGAAAACATTATTGTCAATTAACATTATAAAGTATATTCCATGAACTTTGTACAGTGGGACGATTTTTGGTGTAAGCAACTAAGCATTTACCCCATAAAGCAAGAAAGCGAGAAGGAATTACTGCAACCTTGAGTTGAGACGCACTATATAGTTTTAATTAGCAGTAATTTATTTTATATTCTTCATGTGAGTTTAAAATGATATAGGTATTTTGTTTTTAGAGGAAGTTTGGTTACTATATATATGGTTTGGAGGTGTGACATTACAAAGTTTAATTGCATGTAATTATACAGGGTGGATAAAAAGTCTGTATTTGTGCGCAGTATTACTTTTTTGATAGTACATGTAATGCTTGAAAAGCTATTAATTAATGGAAGATCTGCAGACTTTTTATCCACCCGGTATATAATACTATGGCACTGCATGTTTTTTTGTTTGTTTTTTTCTTCTGAATTTGTTGATTTCTTGAATTTATATATCTAGAGGAAATTGGAGTGGTTGTTATTTAACAAACGCGTATTTTTTGGTCGGGTTGGGTTTGTAATTTATGAAATTTGGCTGTTATTAATAATAATGGTGTTGAATGTGTAGTATATATGGTGCAAACAAGGAGTAATTTCCTTTTTGGGGCCGATTTGCATCTGGACATGTCGCAACATTAATTACGATCGTTAGCATTGCTTTTAGTCTAAAACGGAAGTTGACATTAATTCCCATCAGCTGTGAGGTCTTGTTCCGGTGGATCGCCTTTTAAATCACGAGTACCGATACTCGGCGCTAGATGTCGCCCCAAGCGGTTCAACATTTTTTGCGTCCGTGCATGTGTGTGTGTGGAAAAGGTGAAAAATGGCAACTGTGTAGTGTATAAAACGCCGTTTATCATGTTGTATATGTAGTAGTACATGTAACATTTCAGTGCAAAGAACTCGGCTGAGTCGATAAACCTGGAAGTTATATGTATACTATGAGCGATTAAGAATGTAAAAATCACAGGAGCGATTTGAAAAGGGTGTAACTTTTTGTATAAGGTGCTACTCACAGATCCGATATTGTCAACTTGGCAACTGTAACATGTTTTACACTTACACGTAATACAAACATGACAGATTGCGGCTACGATTATTTGTGCAGTCCGCGTTTTTTGAACCCAAATTTTGTATCAAAATCGGAAAGTTGAAAAAGATGAAAAAGATTTTTTTCCAAGGTTTATTTATTTTGTTTATTTATATATCGATCACAAATAAAAGATTTGCTGTGTGATGTGCAGAATGGGTTTGGATGGAAAATAACTTTCTATATAATAACATGATGAAAGTGCAATACATTATATTCAGTTTATTGTAATTGCTTTAATTATAATATAAACGTTACATGTATTTCGAATTTGTATTTTTAAAATGATTTGAAATGCATATTGAGCATTTGAATTCAATTACAAATATCAGAAATGTCAGATTTTTGAACAAAATGCAAATATGCAATTTAATTAATTGAATTTTGACATAATTTTGACAATACAGATTATAAATATTTGTAATTTCTGTAACTGCATGACTAGCAATTTTTATTTGATAATTATATTATAATTACAAAACATAATATTACTTGTAAATCTATTTTTAAGCACTGGATTTTTTTACTAAGTTTATATACGTTTGTCGTGAATGGTGTTTGTTTGTTTGTTTGTTTGTTTGTTTGTTCGTTCGTTCGTTCGTTTCTTTGTCGATTTATAAATAAACTTAGTACTCAACAAACTTAGTTTTTTCACAGCTTGTTATTAAATATGTATGGATAATATGTCACTTGTAATTGGTATGAAATACATGATTTTTAATTGAATTAACATTGTGTAACATTGAGTTGCAACAGTTTTTCATTGAGGTATACAGACATAGTGGTATAATGACCTTGGCCCTTGTATAAAGTGACTTTTTAACTCTTGCTGCAAATGCACAAGTACAAATGCAGTACATATCAGTTATTTGATAGCATACAGTGGAAATTTCACAATGGTATTTTATTGATACATTGGGTTGGTGCAGCCCTTTTGCTTTGCAATATTGTCTGGTTGCTAGACAACAATGCCAAAGGCTATCGTTTTGTAAATTATGCTTAAGGTCAAGGTGTCTATCACTTGACCGATTTTTCCTCTGCACCTTAATGGACTTTAAGCTGTGGTTAGCAGCGATTCTTGTTATTTGACAGTTAAGCAAACCCAGCAAGAAATGGTTCTTGGTGTCTGCTATCAGTGCTAGCCCTGATATACACATCACGTGATAGGTCAGTAAACTGCTGTGTCCACAAGTGTGTAGACGTTCAAGATATGGACCAACAAGTGTGTTTGTTCAATGTGAGATTTGGCAGCGTGTTTCAACATGACAGATATTCAAAACTATTGTATTATTATACATTAAGTTTGATTTATTACATGTTTAAA
>JAVBJR010000269.1:0-4419 GCA_031546965.1 Dysgonomonas sp. | reverse complement strand
GGAATGTGTGTAATAAAAATACGAGCTGCCCCTTGAAGTTGGGCTTTTATTGGTGGAGACGGGCATTGGCATGAAGCCTGCTGCTCAGTGTGGTTTGATCGTTTGAGTCGTTCAGTCACCAATCTGTCGTATATAGCAACTGAGGTAATCACCGTTTTAGTCGAGCCAGGGGACTTTAGGGGCACACATGGACCCCTATATAGTCGATTGGATACGAGCAGCAGGGACCTGTAATCAATTTATTACACTCACTCTCCCAATATCAATGCTGTTTGAACAAAGTTGCCAGCCTATATGTTCAATCCAAAAATCCTCATAACTTGCAATCAACTCCAGCAATCTGCTAATCTATATTAGGTTTTATTTAATAATACCCCCATCTGCCACATGCAAACGTTCAACCATTGTGCTAAAACCTGTCCAATCTGATGAAATATTCATTCTCCATTCATGCTTCCTTTTTCCAATTACTACTATGGTTTTCTCAAACCCCTTGTTCCATGCAGTATGTGCAGTGTGACTGACAGTTGTACAATTGCGAATTTAATTTGAATTTCTATACCCTACAGAATTAACAAAGTCTTAATTGCAACTGCATGCATGCTTTTCTATTTTTCAATTCTGATCGAGACAAAATCTATAACTTTCCCAGACAGTTCAATTCAAATTGCTCATCAAAGATATACTGTAAAGTGTTGCCTTACACCAATAATGAGAAAAACAATAGAACATTTTAGTATTTTAACAAATTGAATCAAATATACAAATTCAAACACTTGAAAGTCTGTAATATGGATGTCTATTTTTCAGCTAACCGCTAAAATAATTTTATGACAAACTTTCCTGACTTTTTTAATAATTATCAGAATCCCCTGACTTTTCCAGGTTTCTCAGGTTTTTCAGGCAAGTGGCAAACCTTGACTATTACATTGCATCTTCTTTAATCAACAAACTCGTGTCAGGTTGCTGCAGTTCAATAAAGAGGCTTCATTGTGTTGCAAGTAACCGTGGCTTTCCAGCAATACGCTGCTTGTCGACAATACAAACTCACAGAAATTAGTAATGTAACTGTATTTACGGACTATATACGTTATTAGACTAATCTAATGGAGCTCTACAACTTTCAAATTGGAACTAGGTACGTAAATCGAGCCATTAAGGAGATAAAAATTTAATAACACCGAAAATACTAGCATTAAAAAAAAAGAATAAAAAATGTTACAAAAATATTTCAAATGCAAGCTTTGCATGAATCACTTGCCACATTTACGGCATATGTAAGAGGATATGATATTAGTAAGAGGAGTGGCAAGTGATGCAGAATTATCACTTTATCACCTGGGAGGTAAGAGAGAAACATCTTTTCTCCGACTTTTTTTTTTACTATGGTGTGAAACGCACCCATTTGGCGCACATGTGCTAAAAAAAACTTTAACTCTTCTTAAAAGCGTTTATTTAATATGTAGGGCCCATACATATGCATACAAAGTGCACAAGACGTTAAAAAATAGTGGGCCATCTCCATAAATTTCCAGGTGAGAAAAGCAAATGCATTTTGGCTCACAGCACATGTTACATGTTATGTATGTGTTTAGTGTGTAATTTTAAGTCATTCAAAATAACGGCCTGCTGTTTTAGCAATGTGCCCTTTACGAAAATAAAAGAAAATTCCCATGCACGAAAACAACCAATTGCTATACGACTTAGAACATAATACAGACAAAAAAATAAGCCTGGAAAGTATTTTATGAAATAAAAATGCGACTGCATGAACCTATAATTTATATACTGCAAGCAATAATAAAGATATTTTCCAAGATTAGCATTTAGAAATGCCAGCTTCTTTCGGGTTTTTTAAAAGTAGAATATAAACACAGGTCTGGAAGCGAAAAATAAATGCAGTTTCAAAAACTAAAGAAAGTTTATTACTATTTTAGAATCGTAAAATAAACAGAGTTTTTACACGCAAAGGCTGAACATAATTTTCTTAAAAGTAAAAAATTTTAAACACAAACAGTTTCTAAATGAGAAATAGTTTTTATATTACGTATTTAAAAAATGATGACAAAAACAGTTCATAAATATTTACAGTAAATATTATTAAAATTGGGGATAAATTACATCTTTAAAACTGATTGATCTCCAGATAGGTTTCAATAATATAATAATACGTTGCTTTAATAAAGTTGTTTGGCAACACACTATTATAAAAAGTAAATACTGTATGATAACAAAGTTTTAATACTGAACTAAAGTTTTAATACTGAAAAAAGTTTTAATATTGATAAAAAGTTTTAATATAGATAAAAAGTTAATATTGATAAAAAAGTTAATATAAAAAAGTTTTAATATTGATAAAAAGTTTTAATATTGATAAAAAAAGTTGTAATATTGATAAAAAGTTGTAATATTGATTAATAAGTTTTAATATTGATAACAAAATTTCAATAAAGTTAGTAAACGCAACTTTGACAACACTGTATTAGGTATTACAATTGATTGGAAATAAAAACCAAACAAACAGCTGTTTTAATTTTTTAACAACTAAACACGTGGACTGCAAACTGATGCTTATAAAAAAAGTTATTACAGAAGCAAACGTTTTGAAAAGCAGTTATAAAAACCATGTCATTAGAAGTTTATAAACGGAATTAACGATGTTTGCTCTGCTTAGAACATTAAATGGGAGAAAATATGTAAGCTACATGAAAATAAAAACTTGCGCATATAAAACACGCTTCACTGAAAGCAGCTGAAAAATGTAAAAGTTTCATGACAATTTCCACGATTTGCCTCGCTCAAAATCCATGTTTACATCTTCTCCCAGAAGGGAAGTGAAAATAATAAAGCTATTTAAGAGGCACAGCCCATTTAGATTCGGTGCAACATGAAATACGACATGGTAATTAGAATGTAATCAAAGTGCCATGTTGACTCGCACTTATTGCCTACATTAATGAATGCAAGGGTTGTGTTTTAATTGCCCCTCCTATATAGTCATTACAGCAACTTGCTGCCCTTATTCTGGCCCAGACACAATGTGGCAAAACAAAATGGACGAATAGAGCAGCTTGTAATTCCTTATAGCAGGTCAAAGTTGTTGCTCCAACAACGTTTCAACTACACACGTAATTATTTGGTTGGCCCATGGTGGTGATGGTGGTGGTGGCCCAACCCACAAAACCCCTTGCCAAAAATCCCAAAAAGGTGTGGTGTGCAAGTGCTACTGTCCAATTAATTAGGGGCAGCAACAGCGTGTCTAATAAATGACCGAACGCACCGCACAGTAAACCGACCAACAATGCAAAAAGAAAGACAACAAGAAAACCCCCTCAAGGTCCAAACAACAATGTGACGACCCCACCCACTCCATGTCAACAAAAAAATGCGTAGAAAATTGCTACTGTGCAACTAGTACATGATACAACCCAACCTGCAACCGCAACTTTATCCTCTATCTATCAGCTCTCCAATAAAACATACAGGGTGTCCAGAAAGTCTGGTCATTTTGCTAATATCTTAAAATTGAGGTGAAAAATTGTAAATATAATGACGTTTCCATCTGTAATATCATGTGGTGACATCCATTGGTGACGATGTTTTTGACCTTGGAACATTCGGTCTAGGTCATACCAAATTTATCTTCACCAGTTTTGAAGATAGGTGGGTTGTATAAATTAGAGATATTTGACCAATGTTATTTCAAACACATTGGCGAAAACAGGTTTGAAATCAGCAATGGAACAGAGGAGTAATAACAACAAAAACTTTGCATTTGCCCCCAAGTTGGCACTACACTGTTGACACCAGATGCTCTGCAGTGTTGTACCATTTTCAACATTCATATTTGGCAAATTTTTTTGTTGTGATCACTCCTCTGTTCCTTTGCCGATTTCAAATCTGTTTTCGCCAATGTGTTTGAAATAACCATGGTCAAATATCTCTAATTTATACAACTCACCTATCTTCAAAACTGGCGAAGATAAAATTGGAATGACCTTGACCTAATGTTCCAAGGTCAAAAATATCGTCACCAATGGATGTCCCCTCATGATATTATAGATGGAAATGTCTTTATATTTACAATTATTCACCTCAATTTCGAGATATTAGCAAAATGGCCAAACTTTCTGGACACCCTGTATAGTTACTGTTAATCAAAACTAACACTCATGATAATTGTAGTCGATATACATATAGTCCGTTGCAGCTATCTATTCCCATTTTCACCCCTTTGCCCTGAGGGGTGCCCATTGTGTCCATAAGTGGATAATTATAGGCAATTAAGTGATTTGGGTCTGGCTCAGAAAACTGGAAGAGTCTATGTTAAAAGCAGGTTCCACATAAAGCAGAAAATGCATTGTATTTTTGTGGCATTTGACAGTGGACCCTGCTTGTAACATAGACTCTTCCAGTTTT
>JAVBJR010001181.1:0-6701 GCA_031546965.1 Dysgonomonas sp. | reverse complement strand
AGACTCCAATTTTGTGCACAACATTTTTGTGCACAAAATGGAATGAAATTTATGCACAATTATGCACAAAAAGGCTTCAATTTGGTGCACAAAATATTGTGCGAATTGTAATTATTTGTGCACAAACTTTTCTCCTGGGTTCTGTTTTGGTAGGGACTTTTAGATTTGGATTTCAAATTGTCCAAAACGTATACACTTGCAAGGCCCTACGTCGGGACGCCAAATAGATGTAACTGAATAATTTACAAACTGGAAGAGGGCTTGCACAGTGCTATAAGGCTACTGAATACTTGAGCTGAAGGGAAACGGGAACCAAAATACAATCCTTCAAGAACTCAAGTCATGAACAGACTCTCGACAATTCCACACACTAACAACCTTTATTCAACAGCAGTACTATATTTTACAAATTTTCAATATACATAGGTGAAGAGGTGGGGTTATTGAAACCCACCAATAGTGGAGAAAACAGTATTTGGACAATAAGTGACATGTAGGCCACTATTAATTAGGACACTTCCCGATTGCATAGACCATTTCCTATCTAAATATTACCATTAACTGAGACACTTATTGATTGCATAGACCACTTTTGATCTGAAGTTGGGACCTGTTTGTAGGGCACTGTTGTTTTGGGTCACATGAGTTTTCTATGAAAAGTTTGTTACATTTCCCTATTTCCAAATTTATTTCCGTATTTCCAAAATGTATTTATCCATTTTGCAAATTATTCCCCAATTTCCCAATTTATTTACCCATTTTCTAAATGTATTCCCCAATTTCCAAATTTATTTCCATATTTCCAAATTTATTTCCCTACTTCGAAATTAGTTTCCGTATTTCCAAATTTATTTCCGTATTTCCAAATTTATTTCCCTGTTTCCAAATGTATTTTGTTATTTTATTTCCCTATTTCCAAAACTTATTTCCTTATTTTAATTCGCTATTTCCCTATTTATTTCTCTATTTAATTCCAAATTTATTTTACAATTTATTTTTCCATTTTCAAGATTTGCTCCCCAATTTCCAAATTTATTTATCAGTTTTCCAAATTTATTCCCTAATTTCCAAATTTATTTTTCCATTTTCCAAATTTATTCCCCATTATCCAAATTTATTTCCCTATTTCCAAATTTATTTCCCTATTTCCAAATTTATTTCTCTATTTCCCTATCCCCCCCCCCATTTTCCCAATTCGTTTCTCCATTTTCCAAATGTATTCCCCTATTTCCACATTTATTTCCAAATTAATTAATCTATTTTATTTAACAATTTTATTTCAAAATTTATTTCACATTTTTTCACAATTTTATTTCAAAACTTATTTCACATTTTTTCACAATTTTATTTCAAAATTTATTTCAAAATTATATGCCAAGAAATGGCTTGCTTGTGTGATTTATGTAGCCAAATTACATGTAGACATTGGTTTGGCGAACGGGCCTTTTTACAGACAAAGCCCATGGAAGAATGCGTCATTGTCGAGACCCTATGTTTGGTGCTGCCACCTATATCGTCGACCGCATTTAGTGCGCCTTCTATTGTGGGGAGTGAGAAACTTTAATTCACGCACTTTCACTAGCGTGTTGTGACAGTATGGCGTTAAACGATAAAGCAAACTTCTTAACATACGAGTTTTAACTATTTTTGCGAAAATAAGGATTCACTTACAACAAACGCTTTCAAGTAATCGAAGCTCGAGTTATTCAGGTTCGACTGTAGTTTGGAATTTTTTCCCTATCAAAATGTCCTGCGTTAGCACGTCTATTCAGTTTGCAATTACTGTATAACTGGTTTATTTCGTGCAGCTAAATTTTCGCGTAATCTGGACTTTGGCCACTTAGCGGGAGTTTTAATTTCGCGTTTTGTGGACTTTTGGAATTTTTGGCTATTGTATTACCGGGAATTTAAATTTTTGCGGGATTAAAATTTTCGCGGACGGACGTACTTCCGCGAATAGCGCGAAAATAAAGCTACGCGAAAAATAACCAGTTATACAGTATATTTCGGATCCAAATTTACTCCCTTTCCAATTTTATTTCAGTTCCAAATATGTTCCCTTCCATAATTTCTTTCCTTCCCAATTTTATATTTATTATTAATCTGATTTCCCAATTGCATTTTCCACCTGTTTAAGCTTACAGGCAAAAGTTGCAGCACGGGGAAAACTTATCAGATTAGTATATAGACCACAGTTGGACGTTAAAATTTTTAACCTTTTCATTTGTTGACTTTGCTTAAATTGTAAATGCTAAGCACCTGCCGACGACATCCTTTTGAGGTTTGACTTGTTGCCTGTACAGACAGAATTCAATCATACATACGTTCGCTTTGCTGCATTTATTACGAGTTCAAAAGGACCTATTGTGTGGAGTTGGTACGTTGTCTTGGCTACTGTAGAAAATAGCCCCAATACTATGCAGCATAGCCTTGCGTGTTTTTGATCATAGAGTACTGAAATACGTCTTCCCTGTTTTTACTTGATGGCTGCGATAGGCGTGCATGATTCGATACATTTGTAAAGTTCGCAAATATAGAATTGGAGTCGGACTTGCAGGAAAAAAGTGCCCTCTTGAACAGGTTTTCACATATTATTGGCTCAAAAATTACGCTTTGGTTGTCTGTCACTTGTTCCATTGCATTTTACAGTAACGCGAGGCAGTGGGCTAAATCAATTGTGTGATCGCAGGACATTGCAGACAGATGTGATTGGCCTCTGCGAATGCTGATTCGAAAGGACTTGGATCGTATCCTTGTTTTGCGCTCTACCTTGCGGGGTATGCATACGTGCAGCATCTTGGGTACTGAGGTACATGCGGGTGTTGAGTGCCAACGAGAGAGATGTAGATTGTAGATAAGCATATTTAATGACATTTATTGTACGAATTGGAATGTTTAATTCCATCAAGGCCAACTTATCTGTAAGACATTTTCAATGGAATCGTTACCAATGGCAAATACGACTAAGGACCATGATTTTTGAGGCAAAGATTTGTTTGAAAACCTATCAAAGTGGGCACTTTTTCCCAAAAGTCGGACTGCAATTAAATATTAGGACACGTGATAAATGTATCAAATCATGCGCACTTTTCCAATCCACCATGTAAAAACAGGGTAGATGTATTTTAGTACTCAATAATGAAAAACATGCAGGCTGTGTTGTGTATTATTGGGGATTTTTCCTACAGTATCCATGTTAGCGTACCAATTATTCACCAGTGGTACTTTTCAACTTTTAATAAATGCTGCAAAGGGACCTTGCATATACCCCGTGTCCCACTTCTCGACTGAGACCAGCGCCCCCAAGTTTACATGCAGTGAACCACTAATCAACCAATAAATAGACCGCCAAGAATGGTCGATGTGAGGGAGGGGTGCAATGCGTTTATGATGTGATGGGGGTTATGCATGGGGAACGTCTGTTCTTCAATATTTATGTTGGCAAGGCGATAGGATTGAGATTCAAGAAATGTGTTGACATTGCTAATGTATCGCTGTGCACCATGTCCCCACTACATTATAAAATTGAACAAAAATGTGTTGCAATTTGAACAAAAATGCAATATTTAGGAAAATGACAAAACTGTATTGTGTTTGCATGTTATTATACAAAAGTGCAATGAAAACCATGTCATGAAACCTTAAAATTTAATCAAAAGTTGTGTTGCAATCAATGCTGCGACTACCACTGTGCTGCGCATCAACTGTTTGAATAGACTGACAACATGTGATTCTGCTTGCACATTATGATGTGGAAGTTCAAAACTTGTTGATCAACAAGTTTGGCCATCATGTGTCAGTATTGATCACATGAAATGTGTGCAAACCGGACATACGTCCACACACCATGATTCCTTTTGGAGATGCATCAAGGTGCTGGGAATATGCTTCATTGTTTGCATGCCATACTGTTGTGCCGTGTCTCACCAAAAGACAAAACAAATTTGGATTCATTACTGCATAAAACATTATCTCAATCTTCAACTGTCCAATACACGCTTTGCTTGGACCAATCAAGATGTTTATTCATTTGAGGTCCATTAAAACAGTTTCTGTATTTTGGGAACACAGCACTTCATTTCAAAATAATTTAAAAGACGTAATGCCGTATGTTAGGAGACATCAGGTGTAACCTGTTACCAAAGTGATTGGAAGACAGTGAACATTTCCAAGCAATTGTCGGTTAATCGGTAACAATCGTTCGTAATTCAGTGTTGGTTGTGTGTAGTTGACCGTTGTCGACCAGCATTGTGTTTGTTACTATCAAATCCTTGACCAGATCCATACTGTTGTCGGATGTTGCACATTTGATGATACCAGCGATTTCTTACTGGTTTTTCGCACCCTTTCTTAGGGTAAATGGAGCTGAAACATTTACAATTCTAAATGTGTGAAATGTGTGAAATGTGTTTGCATGTGCATTGATACATATTATGTGCCAGCAAGGTTTGGGCGCTGTGCATTGCTCACAAATTAAGTGAGATAACCTGTGGTGCCATGTGTATGTAGCCGCCAATGTGTGAAAGTGACGTCACAATGCGATATTTGTATTATACGAAAAACCTTAAAACGTACAAATATCGCTTTGTTTATTAAAACATTAATTGTTTAATTGTGTGCAGGAGTGTGAATTGTTAGGTTAGTGAGTTTAATTTATGTTAGGATGTTTGAACGCGCCAGATGGAAGCGGCGTAACACAGGAGGATCGTGCTGTGACGTCAATTTCTCACATTGACGGGTTTCTCACATTGGCAGTAACATATACATTGTGCAATTCGATAGTGTGCAATACGCAAAACAATATGCGTTAGGCATGTGACAAATACTGTATCGCCTCAATTAGCAGCCACGGCGGCTGATTAGTTTGTGATGTTATTGTCTGGGCGCTTATTCAAGGGAAGCGCGTAATTGAGGGAAGCGGTTACAAAACTTAAGAGCATTGCTCACCTAATGCAGTGGTTTCTGAAGCTTAGCAATGTCACAGACATTGTTGTTTGCAAATTTGTAAATGCATGGGATTTAAAGTCCAATGCTGGAACAGTAGAAGTGATGCTTTCCTGTCACAGTGCAAATTATGACACCTTCACGTGTAAGGAAGAAATTGAATACTTTAGATTTTGCACGAGGATTATGACCAACAACAACAACAACACGTTGATAAACTGCCACTGCAAATCCGTGTTTGTCATTTGTCAGCTCTCTTGGCACACTAGTTAGAAATTAATACTTGTAAACGTCGGTGTCATTTTCATTGTAATTTGTTGTTTAGAAGCGATACAGGATTCTAAGCACAGGGAGAGGTTGCAGAGAACCTGGCATTAAAGTGGGGCTGAAGATAGAATGGGGTGGGCAATTAAGAATCCTGTAAGTGACAGCAAGGTCAACATATGCAAACAGCTAAAATTAGACCTGAAAACGTAGGAGGCGGCTAATCCAAGGGGGGGGGGCTTCTAATAGAGACGATACAGTAAATGATATTTTGTTTAAAAAGGAGAAGTATCGCCATTTTTGAAGGTGTCCCAAAATCAACATTTGCAGATCCAAAACATGTACAGTGCGTCCGGTGTCAACAGTGACCTAAAAACGCTCCTTGATTCTTACTAAAACACATCAAATGCATGCATATTCAGCGATTTTTCATTACAAGATTCAACAATTCTGGTGGGACTATTTCCTTGGTGGCAGCTTACATGTTAGCTCATGGTCGCAAACAAGCCTGGCCATTTGGAGAGAACTTTTAGAGGTCACTCTTGACCCCAGACACACTATACATGAAACCGTTGGCAAAGTGGGTTTGGTTATTTGAAATACGAGAATTCAGTTATTGCCAATATTGAATAGTTGTTTGGTCCCGCCCATGACTGTGATTGGCTGATGTGTTATACGCTCATGGATTCGCAAACTAAGTCGTTTGGATAGTCCAGCCAATAGTAACAGCTAAAATGTTCGGTGCGGGAGGCACCAGAATGAAAACGACCAAACAACCAATGGGGGAAAAGGTGGTTCTTTAGAAGCTGTGTTTTTCAGCAATTACTCAAAAGTCCTGCAACCAATTTAAATATTGACATGGATATTCAATATGACCCAGTAAACATGGAATATCCTTTGATGTTGAAATGAAAACTTTGACACATTACCCTGATACTGCTCCTTTAAATAAACCATTCATGTACTCCACAGTGTAGCATGATGTGATTTATCATGCTTGGTGATATGGTGCATAGTAATTACCCTGTTAAATTATTAATAAAGTGTCCAACCACCATGTGCTTCTTGCACACGTTGCATCCGCAATGGCATCGACACGTACAGGTTAATCAAGAAATGAGCATCATTCCCTATTGCAGCCCATGCTTCCTGAATTTGGAGCCACAGCTTGTTTTGATTCCCAGGAAGATCCTAATAAACAATTCAACTGGGCGGCTGGTGGCACAGTGGTTAGAGCACTCGCCTTATACCTCTGTACCTCTGTGGGCTCGGGTTCGATCCTGGGTCTAGCTTGTGCAAAGGAGCTTTTCTAGTTATCCTGCCAGCTTGTGTCTAACGGTGTTAGTTCTTGTATCTTATCGAACACCAAGCCTGATTCATATGTGCAAGAGCTCATACAGAAATTTTCGTCCTCCACAAGGGATGTGCATCCCTGGCAACGAAACACAAGTCCCCAGCTAGTGTTTGCAGTCAAGGATTCTGTGTGTTCTCTG
>JAVBJR010000246.1:0-4457 GCA_031546965.1 Dysgonomonas sp. | reverse complement strand
GGCGTGACTAATTCAACAAGCTAATTTGCTAATAACGTTTGTTTACGAATTTTGACAAAACTTTCGTTAGCATCAACGGTTTTTTAGGCATCATATCTATAAACTGGGACCTTTTCAGGGTATGTTACAAAACCCTGTCAGTTCTCCTTTAAAGAAGGACCGACAGCATGTATGCAACATTTGTTTAGCTAATTTAAATGAATGTGTAAACTTATGGGTTTCTTTTAGAAAAGATTACATCCTATTTCGATTGATCCTTGCGCTGTAAGGCTTTCTAAGTGGTGCCGTATCTGCTCACATTGTAACAATACAATTATAGCCAACTCGCCATAATAGCATTGCTACTCCTGGTCGCTCCCTGTTACCGCGAATAAAACACACTCACCACCGACTTGTGGTATAAACGATGCATATTTATTCCATAGTGACAACACTAACATGTCTTGTCACATCTTGTAACACTTGGGCAACGGCCCTGAAGCCCTTTGTGTCAGGGCTTTTACATAAGCGAAGACACGCCCATTGGTCATCACTGACCAATGGGTTTCATACACGAAGCAGTGGCCATCGCTGCTCGCGACCACCCATCATCAAGGGGTGAACGGGGTGCGGGGGGGGGAGTAAACACATTCCACACATGCGACATAGTGACAGATATATTGCAAGTGACGGAAATCGTCCGTTACAAATTAATTACAAATAAAAGTTACAGACGTGTATCAACCTGAAATTTGTCTGAAAAATTTATTCAGGTTCTGTGAGCTTCTGGAGTGTTTGCAAATTAGGCTTATTGGAAGGCTTCATACCTTTTTTCATTGGTTTCTTCTGAACTAAAATTGGATCACTGCAATATCTTTGGTTGACTTCGAATTATTATGGAAATACAGCCTCATGATTATAGCACACTGTTGGGTTTTCTTCAGAGAACAACATATCCTTTTGAACTTGTGTCAGCATCAACTATGGCTCATGCTGAGCCAGATCACGGGTATTTATAAATCCTGTTGGTTTAGTGTAATTTACTTTGTGGCGTTTTGTACATTTTGTGAAGCTAATTGGCAAGGCTCCCCACATCTTACGATTGATTATTTATAAGCAAAACAGTTTAAACAATAATTAAGTTTCACGGAAATTGATTACATACCATGAAAATGTGCGGTTACACGGTCTGAAAGCGATATAAAAACTTAGAGAATGCAGATGTATGCGCACATGCCCCAAGGTACCCGTAAGTTCTTGCGCATGCGCAACTTGCCCGTTTGGCGATAGGTCATAATGGGTGCAGTTATACGACCGACCCACATAATCTATTAAAGGATCGCAGTGGGACATAAATAAAGTTTGTAAATACAGTTTGAAAGGTAGGGAATTACGAATAAGTGCAGGTATGTAGAAACAAATAGAAGTACCACAAGTGCACAATGGAATTTTACATACCGATTGAAACTGCGTAGAACTGGGAGGAGGTGCGGGATGTGGGTGACACGCGGCAAGCTGGCGATGCATAAACAACACTATAGGCACTTGATATTCAATGCAAAAGGCCAATTGAAGGATATTGCGGATACATACTGATCAAAAGTGCGTGAAACTGCTAGGAAGTGCGGGAATTGCGAGGAAAAGTCGGTGATTTCGATGACTGATGAAAAGTCGGTGGTTCCGATGGCTTTGATGAAAAGTCGGTGACACGCGGCAAAGTGTAGACGCGAAACAACGAAAGGGCGCAACAGCGTGGCAGTGGGTTGGAACCGTCATGCAGAAGTCGTGGCGCTTCAGGCGAACGGCGTGTGGCCATGTTTTGGTAATGATGGCGCTTCATGCAAGGGTGTTACGGTGTCTGAAAAACGGATATGGAACGGAATTGGAATGGATGTGGTGTGTGTTGTGGATGTATGACATGAAGAATTTACAGCTGCGTGGAATAGGACCATAGGGAACCCGAAATGTGAGGTATGTAAAGAGCAGTGGTGTTTTGTGACAGTGGGGCGAACAGACGGAGATTTGATCTATTAGTTATAAAGGATGCAGCATGGTTATACAACAGATGCTCAAAATATCCTCCAAGGGATGCAATGCATACATTAACGCTTCTCAACATGGACTTTCACACGTGTTCATAGGCGCCAGGAACCCTGCAAATGCGCACACAGGCAACAAATTTTTGTTGTGCAGTTTTGGCTGCAGTTGTACTGGAGTTTGAGACTCTAACCTACCGGTACTTGACAGTAACCTCCCCCCGGTAAATTCAAACGGTGGGTGCATGCTTCGTTGTATCACAGTTTTTTTTATCCTGGAAGGTGCAGTTGTTCCCTCCTGTGATGTTGATAGCGGCTTTCGGCGAAGATAGTGGTTGTTGACCTTTGGTTGTGGGTCCAAGGTTTCCTGGGGTTTCGGGACCTTGGACGTTTGGTCCTTGGATACAGGGATCTGTGACGTCTGTTCACAGGAATTCTCGGGTGTCCTGTCAGATGTCCTTGTGATCGTGTTTGTCGATGGGTACAATGGACCTGGTGCTTTGGCGGTGTCTTGATTGGGGACAGTTTCCCAGGGAAATGAACTTCTTGTAGGTGCTGCTCGAGTGATGTGCCTGATAGGTGAAGGTGTCCAATCGCAAAGGATTTTTAGGTCGATGGTTGGTGGTACAGTGGCCGAGATCGGCAGAAGTGGAGCTACAGCGGCTGGCTTTGATTGTGGTAACGGATGGATGACATCGAAGGGGAAGATGGGTGGCACCTACTGTTTTTTTGCAATCAGTGCTGAAACACGATTGCAAATTACATTGAGGTGTTTATTCAGATTTTCCCTTTATGGGCACAATATCATAATATTATAGGTATCACCTGATTTCATTTTGGCCTGGAATTCAAACCCCTGCAGATTCAATTCCGAGTTGGAGAAAATACTATTGGAAAGATTGTGCAAGAAACATGTTTAGTGATTTGGAAAACTTTGGCAACCCAATACTTGAATTTCTCTACAAATGGTAATGATAGGTTAGGTATTGCTAAATTAAAGTTGTGTTCAATGCAACTGGGCATATCAATAAGATATTGATGGATGTGTTTTACCAGAAATATATTTAATAATATGATTGAAAGCGAAATAAGAGCATATAACATTAAACACTATTGGAATTTCATAAAATACTATCAGATGATATAACTTACAATCTGATTCATTAGCCAACAGTTAAATTGCAAGATACAAATGCAAAAAATATTTTGGCATGCACAACGTTGAGTTACAAAAACAAAAATACTTTTTAATTTTAATGTTGTCACTTTAATGTTTTTTAAAGCTTTTATTTCCTGTTCTAACATTTCAGTCTCCTTTCTTGTGTTTTCCAATAGAAAACGCTAAAATGGAAAATTCCCTGACTATGATCAAAATTCCCTGACATTTCCCTGACTTCCCTGACCATCATGAAATTCCCTGACTTTTCCCGGTTTTCCCTCCCTGTGGCCACCCTGTTTCAACATACAAAAATTAATAGAAATTATTTATCCACATTAGACACCGTATTTACATTAATGTTGTGCAATATTTTCCATAATACAAACACAATTGTATGCATTTGTATATTTACAGAAATGCCAGATTCCAACTATATGCACTATATAAGAGGTTTCTTTTTCTGTAATTAAGGGTGTGTCCAAGAGTATTCAAATTAGTCATTGTGTAGATAACGGCAGGTTATTCCATTTCTTTTAATGAAGACATTGGAATTTGGTGCCTTTGGCTTTGCTCTGGGCCAGTTGACTATCACCTCTATAAATGTTTAAAATGTTGACACACCCCTAGAGTCAGACAGACAACCCTTTCCTGCATTTTTTCTTCATCTCACTCATCTTGCTTGCATCTATGTCTGGGAAGTAGAAACCTGCTTCTTACAAAAGGATAGCTATTAATCAGCTACACATGTTTCCACGAAGTTGGAGAAGACTACCTATAAGAAAATGCATTTCCCAACTGGTTTTTCTTTTATTTTTTGTTTATTTTTTTTTCTTCTTCACTGTATGTATAAAAGGCTGTTGCATTTTGTTTATTGGTGAAGGAAACTTAACAAGTTTACTTGCAGGTAGGTATGGCACGCCGAAGTTGTAACATGTTCGTGGGAATATTTCCTTGGGATGTGTGGAAGCTACCAACAGAGTTCACCTTAGGTCATGGCCGTGGAAGAAGTGGGGGAGGGAAAGTCAAACAAAAGCATGGCAGCCATGCAGAGGTGGTTAGATGATGGAAGCTGTATGGGGCCAATGTTGGACAGGTAGTTGGAAGAAGTTCGTTGACTTGGCGGTGAAACTTTGTCAGACCTGTTGGTTGTAATAAGGAGGAACGCACTGCAGGGTATGTGCATGGCAGCTTGCAAGTTGGCTTTTACACCCCCGCAATACCAATTTCAAAGATGTATGAAATTACATATACACATATTATCCCTATGTTATTTCCGCATATCC
>JAVBJR010001012.1:0-8083 GCA_031546965.1 Dysgonomonas sp. | reverse complement strand
CAAACTCCTGCCCGCTTGGTTTGTGCACTCTACGCTTCCAATTCCCGCTTAATTCACACGCCCGCTGGGGTGCATTTTCAAGAACTACACCCGCTTGCAGGCTTAAAATTGTTTTCAGAATATTAGAACGTTCGTGATTTTCGAACGATGGGCGCGAAAACGTGGGAAGAGGCGTGTTGCATTTTTGCCACGCCTTTCACGTCCCTTCCCATTGGTGAATCATCACACACGCCAGCGCGTGCGACGACCCACAGCTAATGTCGTTTGGTGCAAGCGGGAATTGAAAATGCAGATTTTGTAGCACGCAAAAATAATTCTGGCTTGCATGAAAATGCAAACACAGCGAGCGCGTGGGCGTGCGATCATCATGGCGTGCGGACGATTTTGAAAATCGCCCGCCCATGAAAACGCACCTTAAGCAGAGATAATACTGCCGCACATTCGAAGTTTGGCGGGGGAGTGGTCGCAACCGACGGATCAGTCGTTTGTACACTCGCTCCAGACTCAAGATGAGAAAAACCGATGATTGGTTGGTGGGCGTGCGTTGGCTGGGTTGGCTGCGCGGTTGGCTGGCCGCATAACGGCCAGTGTGACGTGATACCGAACATCGAGCCTAATATGCATTTTGGGTTACATCGAAGGCTCGATGTTGGGTATCACGTAACACTGTTTTTTTTTTTTCATCTTGAGTCCGGACCGAGTGTATATCATTCTGATGCTATTTAGTAATCTACCTTTTACCTCTATTTTCTTTAACTCTTCTATCATTTCCTCTCTATCCAGTGAGTCAAAAGCCGCTTTTAAGTCCACAAATAGCGCCATTAACTTCCCTCCTTTTTTCAGTAATTCCTTTTCTGCCAATGTGTGTAATATATATGCATTATCCATTGTGCCTCTACCCTCTCTGAAGCCTGCTTGCCATTCTTTTAGCCACCCCTTTTCTTCCGCTTTTTATACAGCCTCCTCTCCAAAATCATTGCAAATATCTTATATGCTGTATTTAACAAAGATATCCCTCTATCACTGCGGTTCCATGGTCGAAATATTCCAACCAATGTGTGGAAAAAGAACCGGAGGGGGGAAATGGGAACCTTGGACGACCAGTATTTGTCCAAGGTTCCATTTTCCCCCCTCCGGTTCTTTTTCCACAAAATCGTCGGAATATTTCGACCATGGAACAGCAGTGTATAATTCTTTACTTCTCCACGATTACCTCCCTTAAATATTGGATATATAATTGCTTTTTTCCATTCTTCTGGCATCCTCCCCTGTCTCTAAACTTTGTTAATCAACTCCAGTAATTCTTGTTGCAATTCTTGTGACCCATACTTCCACACCTCATTTTCTATGTTATCAACTCCTGCTGCCTTTCCTCTTTTCAACTTCCTGATTGCACCTCTTACTTTATCTATATGTATCCTACTCCCATAATCTTCCCACATTCTAGATTCTTGCTCTATGATACCTTCTCTCCCTTCCTTCCCTAGCAGCATATGAAAATAATCTGTCCATTTCTTCCCTGTAATACTATGTTCCCCTTGGTTTTTCTGCCTCTCTGCACTATTAATATATTCCCCGAAATCTTTCTCTTCCCCTAATTTACTCACTTGTTCTAATCTCTGTATCATCCATTTTTGTCTTTTTTTACTACAAATCTTTTTATATTCTTTTCTCCTCCTCCAGTATTCCTCTCTCCACTTTTCTCTTTGATCTTCTCCTTTTACTTTTCTCATACTTGTTAGTGCCACTCTCACCTCTTTCTTTTTATCCCAGCACTCTGCATACCACCACTCTCCCTTTTTATTCTTTTTTGTACTCCCACTCATTCCTCCCTTTTTCTGGCTCTCCCTATCCTTTCCTTTAATTTTTCCCATTTTTTCTCTATTTCCACCCCCGTCACTCCCCAATCTTCTTCTGCAAGTTTTACTTGATAATCCTGTATCCCTTCCTCAGACCACACATATCTTCTTACTCCATTTATTTTCTTTTTTTCCTTATTTCTCTCTCCTTGATATTCACACTGTATATGCACACTATTGGCATATGGTCTGACATGTCACTTTCTTCTACATAAAGTCTTCCTATTTGTTCTCTCGCTTCTACATTCACAATCCCATAATCAAATATTGATCCGCCTTTATGTCCTACGTGTGTCCACTCTCCTTCTGTACTATCTAGCGGGCCTCCATTAAGGATCCCTAACCCATATTCTTCTACCCATTCTATCAAATTATCCCCCTCCCTGTTCTGTACTTTATCTTTAACTTTTCTCACTATCAACTCTCCCTGTTCCGTTAATACCCCACCTCCACTGCCTGTCTGTGCATTGAAATCCCCCGTTATTACTACTTTCATTCCCCTTTCTTCAATCCACTCCTCTACCCAGCTGTTCATTTCTCCCTTAAATTCTCCCCAACTATTATTTCTGTATACTGTTATCCAACACCAGTTAGTGTCACCTTTACACATTTTACAGCCCATAGTCTTCTTACCCTCCCCTATTTTCCACTCTCTAACTGTTATCCATTTTTTAATGCCCATTATAATGCCCCCCTTAGCCCTTCCTTTTTTATATTCCTTTTCTGCTGGTAGACAGTGCCAGGCAAAATCACGTGGTAGTGCATCTTTAATCTTTTCCCAATTTTCATATGTCACCCAAGTCTCACTTAGTGCCACCCCATCATACTGTTCTATTCCATCCCACATTTCCTTACCTTTCTTACTTAATCCCGCCACATTCCATGTCCTTAATCTTACCCCCTCTTCTACCCATTTTATTAGTTTTTTAATCCTCCGACTTGTATTTCTTCTATCTTCTTTACCATGTCATTCCATTGGTATTTTCTTCCATTCAGCATCAGCTTATTAAAGTTCAACGACGCTCTTCGTCCCATCAGTCTCTCCTGTTTCGCTAATATTCGCAATTCTCTTCGTTGTTGTCTCACTCTTATTGAGTAGTCTTGTTCAATATATATCTTCGTCCCTCTCAGCCTGTTCTTGTTCTCCAAGACCTTTTCTTTATCTTCCTCGTCACTCATTTTCATTACTGTTGGTCTCGGCCAATCTTTATTTTTCACTCCAACTCTATGTGCTCTAACAATTCTCACTTCCATTTTCAGCTTTTCTTTGCACAGTTCTTGAATTATTTTCTTCGTCTCTCCCCACGTTTCACCTTCCTTCTCCGGTATTCCTTTCACCACTAAATTCTGTCGCCTGCTTCGGTTTTGCAATTCATCAATTTTATCCTCCAGCTTCTACTCTTTTTCTGTCCTCCTCTGTTGCTGTTCATTCCATTCTTCTCACATCTTCACCGATTCTGCCATCTCACTACTCCATACTTCCCTATCCTGTTTATCTCTTCTCTTAGTGCCAATTAACTTCTCTCTCCTTTCACAGTTAGCTTTATCTCCTTTATTTCCTCCCTTAGTTCCTTCATATCTTTTGCTTGACTTCTTAAGTGCTCCATTATGTCACTTAAAACACACATCATTTCTTCTTTTCCCTCTTTCCTTTCCATTTGTTCCTTCTCTTCTGTTCTTCTCCTTTTTCCTGATGGGGATCTATGCACACTCCTTCCTTTCTGCAAGGGATTCTTCCATCTAGCCTTATAACCACCCGTCACACTGTGAGACATGCCTCTCTCTTTTATTTCCTTGGTCAGTATTTTTATAGGTGTCTCTTCTTCCCTTATGTTTTCCATCTCCCCCTCTCTCATATTGTCCTGTTCTCCTCCTTCTGCTTTATCTTCTTGTGCATTTTCCATTATCCGTCTAGTATCCTTCCCCTTCCTATTCTCCACTTATTTGTTCCTACACAGCACACCACAACTCGATTACAATATTTTTTCTCTTATTCCGTTATTCTTAATCTCTTTCTCTTCTATCTATTCCTGCTACTTATCTGTTTAGGCAGCTTCAATTGAAGCTGCCATTCCACTTTCTGTTGCTTTATTACTGGCAATCATAAATTCTCTCCCATCGTCCCGTCCGTTCCTTAAGGCCTATTTTCCATCACTGTAGCACCTACTGGTCACACTTCTGCCACGTGGCACCCTCTCTCGGCTGTTTCCCCAAGTTAACGATCTTTTCGTTTTTTTTCCTTTCAGCTCTCTAGCTTTCTCTTTTTTCCTTTTAAGTCAACACTTAACTTCCTACTAACACACCACAACTATTATTAGTTTCTCTATTGTCAGCACAATTCAATCCGTCTTTCCAATTCTTGTGCCACGTCTTTGGTCACGCCCTTCTTGTATGTCGGCTCCGTTTTGTCTTCTTAATTGTGCTAATTCTCAGTTATATTTTTGTCAATCGTCCTTCACCTTCTTCTTTTACGTTCTCCTTCTCTCTTATTCTTCCTTACTAATCTCGTTTAAATGTGGTTCTCTCAGTTTGCACCAGTGCAGGAGCTCTGCTAACCCATGTCCACTCTGTTCGGCGACTCGCAGAGCCTCCCTGAGAACCAATAGTATGTCACAGTTGAACCAAACAATGAGACAGGGGAGGACAAAGTCCATTCCAGAGAGGAGGCTTAGAGAGATCACCTCCAAGTAAGAAGAAAATACAGGTGGAATTTGGAAGTGGGGATTAAAACGGAATTGAGAAAGATAACCAGAGAAGATGAGAACCCAGCGGAATGGAAGCAAAACTGGATGCAATGATTGCAAAAATTACCATGAGAGAGGAAAAATCAGCAGAAAGGGAACAGAGATGGAAGAGGAGATGGGAAGCCAAAATAATAGATGGGAAGAAGTAAATAAGAGATGGGAGGAGGTCGATAAAAGGATGGAAGAAGAGAAGAAACAAAGGGAAAACGAGAGGTTACAAACTTTAGAAAGCATGAGAACTTTGCAACAACAAATTCAGTCCATGGCACTGAAATTGATGAATTAGGGAATCAAAGCAGAAGAGCCAACTTGGTTGTGAAAGGAATTACAGAGGAGAAAGAGGAGTCATGGGCAAAAGCAGAAGAGAAAGTACTGGAAGTGTTTTCAAATCAGCTTGCATTACCAGGAGTAGGTGTGATACAAGCACATTGAGTGGGGGGGAAACAGGTAAAGGGGATCGATCCCCTTAACCTGTTTCCCCACTCAATAGACCGATCATTGTAAAGCTGACAAATGAGTGAATGAGAAGAGATATATTAAGAAGAAAAAGCAGACATAAGAATACTACTGTCTTTATTGAAGAGGATTTCTCTCAGAGAACAAGAGAAATAAGAAGAAACATGTTCGAAGTGGCCAAGAGAGAGTGGGCTAAAGGGAAAACAGCGTTTGTGAGGTCGGACAAAATTGATATAGGATGCCAAAGATTTAGATGGAATACTGAAAGCAAAGAATTAGAGCTGGAGGCTAAACTCTGGTCAAAAAAACGGGAGAGGCAGGGAAGAAGACAAGAAGTAAATTTGATATCATGGAATGTGGTGGAAGTGAAGAGTAATGATAGTAATTTTTGGAATTTTGTAAAAGGATTTAAAGTGATAATATTTTTGGAAACATGGTTGGAAGACAAAGATTGGAATGGATGGAAGGGAAGGCTGCCAACTGAATATACATGGGAAAGAGTAAATGCACAGCAAATCAAACAGAAAGGAAGAGCAGCCGGTGGAATTCTCATGGGAATTAAAAAATAAATGAGAAAATTCACATAAATGAAATTTAGTAGTGGAAAACAATCTTTAAAGTGGGAAGGAAAATATGAAACAGATACATGGTCTCTAATGGCGGTATACAATAGAGAGGGTTGGAAAGAGCTAGACGGAGAGCTGAAATGGCAAATGGGAAATGAAGAGGATAGAAGAGAAAGTATATGGATAGTGATGGGGGATAGTGATCTTCTTTTCCAATTCAAAAATTGGAAAAGAAGATAAAATGTTTTTTGAGGATGCAAGGGAAATAGAGAGAAACTCTAAGGATGAGCATTGTAATATGAAGGGAAGGAGGATGTTAAGATGGATGGCAGAAGAAGGAATGATGGTGTTAAATGGGTGGAGTGTTGGAGATGAATTAGGTGAATATACATACATTGGTAAAGAAACGAGCACAGTGGTGGACATTCGAATAACGGCCTGCAATTTTCTTCACATTTTTGCACTAAACAAATTATTTTACACTTAAATCTCTTTCTATTTGATAAAACAGTACTAAGAAATGATTGTGACACAAAAGATATCAAGCAGAATAGGTTAAACCACATGCAAAATTAAAAACGTAAATAATTATGCATTTGAACCTGGACATTCGTTTAAGAATAAGAGGCATATTCTAGGTTTTACAGCAGTTTCCAGCATCAATTTCAACCAAACGTCAATTTCAAGCATCAATTTCAGCTGTTTGAAGCTGTCAATTTAACAAATAGCCATTCTTCTCTACCCAAGACATCAGTTGAATTTTAAAGCTACTGAGCGCAATGTCAAAATGAGTTTACCTAACAGCATTTGAAAAAGGCCAAATCTCAGCTTTGAGGTCTCAAAATCTCAGTTTTGATGCTATTGTACAAATTGTTGGACGATCAAAAACCGTCATTCGTAATTACTTGAAAAGTCCTGAGAACTATGGTCAGAAACATAAAACTAAATGAAATATGAAGCTGTCCTCTCGAGATCGCCGACAAATTCTCAACAATGCCTCAAAGGAAAAGCAGAATTACAACTTCCGGTTACATCACGAACTGTTCGAAGAGCTCTGTCATCGTGTGACAACTTTAAATTTGAGAAATTATCATCAAAACCCCCACTCACAATTGAACATGAGCAAGCACAATTGGAGTTTACTCAAATTCGCATGGCGTCAAAATAATTCTGGTGGACGGTGGTCTTTTCAGATGAAAAGTTCAATCAAGATGGTCCTGATGGAATTCAGTATTATTGGCACGATTTACGCAAATCCCCACATGTTCTCTCAAAGTGCGTCCAAGGTGGAGGTTTGGTAATGGTTTGGGCAGCATTTAGTTACAATGGACAGACTGAATGAAATCACATTTATTACTTATAGGGTAAAACGTACAATTGTTGGCACTTGTATAGTTATTGGCACTTTATTGATATTGATTTAGATAATAAACTAAGCAATGGTCAAATATTCAAACTCTGGCCACCAGATAGCAGTCCAGGCATTCTAGCTTATGTCTCCAGGGTTATTTTTAGCAGTGGTCTCACTTTTGCCTTCGGTTTTACAACTCATCCAGAAGACAAATAATCACAGTTTTAAACAGGGCAAGTTATTACGTATTTCTTAAGCTGATAGTTTAACAAAAACTTCTCATGTTACAACTAATATTCATTAAAAGTAAATATTTTGGCACACTAAGTTGAAGCATAGGACTTGGTTAACAAGTGGTAAGAGTAAAAAAGTCAAACAATTTCAAAACGATTTGCACCAAGTGTGCCAATTACTGCCAATGTAAATTTGGACTTTCACAATTATTGGCATACATTGTCAATTACTAAAATGTATAACAAAATCAAATTCTATTGTGGCCAGACACTCAAAAAAGGAAAGGGAAGAGGAATATTACATGGTTCTCATTTGTAATTACATGCAGAAAGATGCAAAGCAATGCATAAAGAAAAAAATCTCAAAAAATGCAGAAAAAGGATAAAGAACGAAAAGAAAAAAGAATGGAGAAAATAGCCCTACAGATTATTCCCAAAGACAGTGCAAGCGAAAAGGTGGTCAAACAGCAAATCAGTGGATATGGGAAAAGTGTGATCCCTAAGCTATAGTATTTCTCATACCATATGCACCTCCCCTCCTCGTACAAGTTGTATGAGAAGGGGAGGGGCATACAGTATGCTCTCACCATGAAAAATACTATAGCAATTAAGTTTATTTTTGCCATGTTCTGTAGATATTGCCCATTCAAGTTTGATGAAGGCATTGTTAGATTTTCAGCAGTGGCATTGTTTTTCCATTGATTTTAAGCATAAATAGCAATGTATGATTTTTCCAGAATTTCAATTGAATTAAAAATTATTTCATCTACATTTCAACTTACGTTTCAAGAAATATATATCGCCATGGGATCAACAAAAGAAGCTAAGGCTGCTTTGGGATCGATGTAGTTAATTTGGCAAGTTTGGAAACCTC